>NZ_JBDPMH010000059.1:0-19775 GCF_039871735.1 Plantactinospora sp. B24E8 | reverse complement strand
TGCTGTCGTCGATCTTCACGTACAGTGCGGTCAAGAGGGTGTCCAGGTCTTGCGTCACAACATGATCTTGGATGCCCTCTCCTCATGCCTGGACATCGACCCCTGACTTCGGAACTACTCGTCTAGGGTGGCCCCCGCATGCGGTGATGCACATGTCGAGTACCATGTTGCAACATGTGCAACGAAGGGTGGGCTGCGGTGACCTCGGTATCAACCTCGGATGACCCGGGACAGTTCGACGCGGTCTGCGTCGGCGAGACCATGGTGATGGTGACCCCGACCCCGGGCGGACGGCTGGACGCGGAGTCGACCTTCGTCCTGCGGGCCGGCGGCGCCGAGTCCAACGTCGCGATGTTCCTGGCCGCGCTCGGCCACCGCGCCGCCTGGGCCAGCCGGGTCGGCGCCGACCCGCTCGGTGACCTTGTCGTCGACCAGGTCGCCGGCGTCGGCGTCGACACCTCGTTGGTCGAAACCGACCCGACCCGGCCGACCGCCGTCTACCTCAAGGACCCCGGGCCGGACGGCACCCGGGTCTACTACTACCGCCGCGGATCCGCCGCCGCCGGCATGGACCGGGCGTACGCGGACCGGGTCGCCGGGGTGCCGGCGTCGGTCCTGCACCTGAGCGGCATCACCCCGGCCCTCTCCGAGACCTGCCGGGACCTCGTCGACCGGCTCGTCACGACCCGGCCGGCCGGGCGCCGGCTGGTCTCCTTCGACGTCAACTTCCGGCCCGCCCTCTGGACCGGCGACGAGGCCGACGCGTTGCTCCGGCTGGCCCGGCTCGCCGACGTGGTCTTCGTCGGCCTCGACGAGGCGACCCGGCTGTGGGACGTGCACACCCCCGAGGGGGTCCGTGACCTGGTCGGCACCGCCGGCACGCTGGTGGTGAAGAACGGCGCCGTGGACGCCGTCGCATTCCACGAGGGCGGCACGACCACCGTACCGGCGAGGCGGGTCGAGGTGGTCGAACCGGTCGGGGCCGGCGACGCCTTCGCCGCCGGCTGGCTCTCCGGCGCGCTGCGCGGCCTCGACCAGACCGCGCGGCTGCGGCTCGGACACCTGGTCGCCGGCGCGGCGCTCGGCTCCGTCGGCGACTTCGCCGACCTGCCCCCGGTGGCGACGATCTGCGCCGAACTCGGCATCACCCCGGAGACCTGGCACGGCACCGACCAGCCGGCCGGCACCCGGGCCTGACCGGACCAGGAGTACACGATGTCGCAGACCGTCGAGCGCGCGCTGAGCATCATCGAGTTCTTCGCCGACCGGCCCCGGGCACTCGGCGAGATCGCCACCCACCTCGGGGTGCACAAGTCCACCGCGCTGCGGCTGCTGCAGACCCTGGAGGCCGGCGGGTTCGCCCGTCCGGTGGGCGGCCGGTACACCGTCGGGTTCCGGATGGTGGCGCTCGCCCACCAGGCGGTGGACCACCTGGAGCTGCATCCGGTCGCCCACCCGCACCTGGTCCGGCTCGGCGACCGGTACGGCCACACCGTGCACCTCGCCCAGCTCGTCGACGACCAGATTGTCTACGTGACCAAGGTGGACGGTCGCGGGGCGTTACGGATGCGGTCCCGGGTCGGCCAGGCGGTCAACCCGCAGACCTCCGGCGTCGGCAAGGCCGTCCTGGCGTACCTCGACGAGCAGACCCGGGACCGTTTCCTGACCCGGATCGACTATCGCCCGCACACCGCCACCTCCATCACCAGCCCGGAGGCGCTCCGCGCCGAACTGGACCGGATCGCCGAGCGCGGCTGGGCGGAGGACGACGGCGAGTTCGAGGACTTCGTCAACTGCGTGGCGGTGCCGGTCCGGGATGCCCGGGGCCGGGTGGTCGCCGCCGTGTCGATCACCGCGCTGCGGGCGCTCGCCCCGCTGGAGCAGCTCCGCGAGTACCTGCCCGACCTGACCGAGACCGGTACCGCGATCTCCCGTGACCTCGGGTGGACCGCGGACCGCCGACCATGAACGGAGCCGAGGTGGACACCCACTCCACGCCCTTCTTCGACAGCCTCTTCGCCAACCAGCCGGTGATGGCGATCCTGCGTGGCCTGCCGCCCGACCAGACCGTCGACCTCTGCCGGCGGGCCTGGGACATCGGCGTCGACGTGGTCGAGGTGCCGGTGCAGAGCCCGGACGCGCTACCGTCCCTGCACGCCGCCCTCGCCGCCGGGCGGGAACGCGGCCGCCCGGTCGGCGCCGGCACGGTCGTCACCCCCGAGCAGGCGCGGTCGGTGCACGAGGCCGGCGCCGCCTTCACCGTCGCCCCCGGGTACGACCCGCAGGTGGCCGCCGAATGCGCGGCTCTCGGTCTGCCGCACCTGCCGGGTGTCGCCACCTCCTCGGAGATCAACCAGGCGCTGCGTACCGGTCACACCTGGCTGAAGGCGTTCCCGGCGGCGCAGCTCGGTGCCGGTTGGATCCGGGCCCAGCTGGCGCCGTTCCCCACCGTACGGTTCGTCGCCACCGGTGGGGTGGACGCCGACAACGCCGCCGACTTCCTGAGCGCCGGCTGCCGGGTGGTCGCCGTCGGTTCCGCCCTGCAGGATCCCCGCCAGCTCGACCTGCTCGCCCGGCTGACCGGGCGGCTTGAGTAACGCTGATCGGGCGGCTTGAGCAACGCTGATCGGGCGGCGCCGACTCCCGGTCGATGGTCGCCCGGCTGAGCTGATCAACCGGCGGAGCCGGATCGGTGCGTCGCCCGGCTGACCGGCCGGCGGCCGGTCAGCCGGGCGAGCGGTCAGGCTCTGACCCGCATCTCCCGGTCCTGCCACGCGGCCCGGACCGACGTCTTGCCGTTGGTCCGCAGCAGCGCTCCCTCGTAGAGCCGGGCGGCGAGCGCCAGGCAGAGCACCGCACCGACGACCAGCACGAGCAGCGAGAGGAACGGCTCCCATCCGGCGGCGTCGCCGGTGAACAGCCGCAGCGGCATCGCGGTCGGCGCGGAGAACGGCACGTACGACAGCACGGTCATCGCCACCGGATTGTCGTTCAGGAACGACACCGCGAAGAACGGGATCATCACCAGCATCTGGATCGGGGTGGACGCCCCGGAGATGTCCTCCTGTCGGCTGACCAGCGCCCCGGCAACCGCCCAGAGCGAGGCCAGCAGGACGAACCCGACCACGAAGAACGGGATGAACCAGCCGATCGCGGGACCGATCAGGCCGAGCAGCGGGCCGGCGTCGACCAGTCGCATCGAGAGGACCGAGACCAGCCCGATCAGCGCCACCTGACCCAGCGCCAAGGCGCCGTTGCCGAGCACCTTGCCGGCCAGCAGCGCCCGTACCGGTACGGCGGCGACCAGGATCTCGACGATCCGGGTCTGCTTCTCCTCGGTGACACTCTGCGCGATCTGGATGCCGAAGGTCAGCGAGGCGAAGAGGAAGACGAAACCGAAGGCGAACGGGATCAGGAACGCCGCCACCGGGTTCACCGCGTCCGAATCGAGCAGCTGCACCGGCGGAGAGCTGCTCAGCGCGGACACGACCTCATCCGGCGCCTCCTTCATGGCGAGGACCCGGACCCCGCCCGGTACGTCGCCCGGCACGACCGCGGCGTCGACGTCGCCGTCCCGGACGAGCTGCTCGGCCCGCTGGGTGTCGGTGGCGGCGACCACCTCCAGACCGGCCCGGTCCAGCGCGGCGGCCACGTCCGGTGCGGCGGCCACCGCCACCGTGGAACCGTCGCCGGCGAACAACGCCGGCACGACCGCCGCACCGAGCGTGAAGAGCAGGAAGAAGACCGTGCTGAACAGGAAGGTCTTGTCACGCAGCCGTACCGTGATCTCCCGACCGGCGACCAGTCGGGTGGCGGCCCAGAACGAGCTGACGTTTCCCACCGGTCCGGGACGGTCCGGTCGACCCGTCCGGGCCTGGCCGGCGGGGGAGGTGGCGGAGGTGGTCGTCACTGGGTGACCTCCCGGAAGATCTGGGCGAGCGAGGGAACGACGGGGGCGAAGGCGCGGACCGGGCCACGATCCAGCGCGGCGTGCAGCACCCGCTGGTCGTCGGCCGGGTCGGTGAGTTCGAGCACGACCCGCGCCCCGTCCAGGTCCACGATGGAGACTCCGGGCAGGTCGCGTACCCAGCCGGCGTCGCCGTCGACGACCAGCTCGTACCGGGGTGCGGCGTACCGCGACCGCAGGTCGGTCCGGCTGCCGGTGGCCCGGACCGCGCCGGCCGCGATGATGACGAGGTCGTCGCAGAGCCGCTCCACCACGTCGAGCTGGTGGCTGGAGAAGAGCACGGGTACGCCGTCGGCGGCCCGTTCCCGGAGTACCCCGGCGACCACGTCCACCGCGATCGGGTCGAGGCCGGAGAACGGCTCGTCGAGGATGAGCAGCTCCGGACCGTGCACCAGGGCCGCGGCGACCTGGGCCCGCTGCTGGTTGCCGAGCGACAGCGTCTCCAGCAGGTCGTCGGCCCGTTCGGTCAGGTCCAGCCGCTCCAGCAGTTCGTCGACGCTGCGTCGGGCGTCCGCCGGGCTGAGCCCGTACAGGCGGCCGAGGTACGTCAGCTGCTCGCGGACCTTCATCTTGGGGTACAGCCCGCGCTCCTCCGGCATGTAGCCGAAGCGCTGCCGGACGGTCCGGGTGATCGGGCCGCCGCGCCAGGTCACCTCACCGGAGTCGGCCGCGAGCAGGCCGAGGATGATCCGCATCGAGGTGGTCTTGCCGGCACCGTTCGCGCCGACGAACCCGGTCATCCGCCCGGGGGTCACCTCGAACGAGATGTCGTCCAGCACTCTCCGGTCGCCGAAGGTCCGGTTCACCGACGAGACACGTAGCATCCAGCTCCTCCATCAGTCCGTGCGGCCGGGGCCGCCGTCGCCCCCCGGCCGGGTCGACGCTAGTGCGTGCCGGGGCCCCTGACGTCCGCCGCGCGACGGAACCGCGGGACGGAGCCGCGGGAGGGAGCCGCGTTACGAAACCGCGGGAGGGAGCCGGCCGTGTCCGGGGTCAGCGGTCGGCGGCGCCCGGAGTCACCACGCCGTGCTCGTACGCGAAGATCACCGCCTGGGTCCGGTCCCGCAGGCCGAGCTTCATCAGCACCCGGGAGACGTGGGTCTTCACCGTCGCCTCGCCGAGCACCAGGCGTTGGGCGATCTCCGCGTTGGAGGCGCCCGCAGCGAGCTGGACCAGCACCTCCCGTTCCCGCTCGGTGAGTTCGGCGAGCCGGCCCCGGTCCGGTCCGGTCGTCGTCCCGCCGGAACCCCCGGCCCGGGCCGCGGACCGGGCCGGATCCGTTGGTCCGGGCGTCGCGAAGGTGGCGATCACCCGCCGGGTGATCTGCGGCGCGAGCAGGGCGTCGCCCCGGGCGAGGACGCGTACCGCCTCGATCAGGTCCTCCGGGGTGCCGTTCTTGAGCAGGAATCCGCTGGCCCCGGCCTGCAGGGCGGCGAAGAGGTAGTCGTCGCGGTCGAACGTGGTGAGGATGAGGACGGCCGGACCCTCGCCGCCGCCGTCGGCGACGATCCGCCGCGTCGCCTCCAGCCCGTCCAGGTATGGCATCTCGACGTCCATCAGGACGACGTCCGGGCGGTGTGCCGCGGTCAGTTCGACCGCCTGTCGCCCGTCCGCCGCCTCACCGACGACCTCGACGTCGTCCTCCGTCTCGAGGATGATCCGCAGACCGGTCCGGACCAGATGCTGGTCGTCGGCGAGCAGGATCCGGATCGAAGTGCCGGTCATGCCGTTGCCTCCTGTCCGACGGTCCGTGCCGCCGGTTCGTCGCCGACCGTCCGTACCACCGGTTCGTCGGCGGTGGTCCGTGCCGTCGCCTCCGGTCCGACGGGCCGCGTCGCCGGGGCGACCGGGAACCGGGCGCGTACCCGGAAACCGCCGCCCTGCCGGGGGCCCACCTCCAGGCTGCCGTCGTGTGCCGCGACCCGTTCCCGCATGCCGATCAGGCCGAGCCCGTCGCTCTGCGGGCTCCGCGCCGACGGAACCGTCGCCAGCGCCCGACCGTCGTCGGTCACCTCGACCTCGACCTCGTGCCGCAGATAGCGGACGCGGACGTCGACGCTGCCCGCCCGGGCGTGCTTGATGGTGTTCGTCAACGCCTCCTGGACGATCCGGTAACCGGCGAGCGAGACCGACTCCGGCACCGGTAGCGGCGTGCCGAAGGTCTGGTACGCCACCGTGAGGCCGGCGTCCCGGGCGCCCTGGACCAGGGAGTCGACCTGGTCCAGCCCGTACCCGCTGGTGTGGCCGCCGGTGTCCGCCCCGGTGCGCTCGGTGCCGCCCGCGTCGCGCAGTACGCCGAGCATCCGGCGTAGTTCGTCGACCGCCGTACGGGCGCTCTGCTCCACCGCACCGAGGGCGGTCCGGGCCTTCTCCCGATCCTTCTCCATCACCCGGCGGGCGGCGCTGGCCTGCACCCCCATCACCGAGACGTGGTGCGCGACGACATCGTGCAGCTCCCGGGCGATCCGGACCCGTTCCTGGGTCACCGCCCGCTCCGCCTCGGCGGCCCGGGACCGTCGCAGTTCCTCGGCCTGCACCCGCAGTCGGTGGCGGCTTCGCGCGGAGACCCAGGTGCTGTTGCCCAGCAGGTACGCGAGCAGGAAGAAGGCCAGGTTGAACAGGATGCTGTGCAGGGAGGCCGCCAGCAGCGGTGGCAACGGTCCGGCGGCGCCCTCGAAGCGCATCTCGATCGTCAGGATCGAGATGGTCGCCGAGACGGCCAGCCAGGCGAACATGGCGACGATCACCCCGATCCGGATCCGGGCCGCCCACCGGCGGTGCCGTCCCCAGGCACCGAGCGTGTAGATCGCGACGAAGAGGGACGCCGAGGAGACCAACGTCTCCGGACCGCCTCTCGCCTGGGCGGCGATGAAGACCACGGCGATCACGATGGTGACCGCCTCGGGACGGGTACGTCGCCAGACCAGCGGCAGCGAGACCGCGACCGCCCAGGTCAACTGCTCCAGCCAGGAAGGCGGGGGACCGAGCGGGAACATTCCCATGCTGTTGGCGAGGACCACGCCGAGCATGCCGACGGCCGCCGTCGACAGCCCGAGGTACAGGTCACGTCGTTGTTGCGTCGGGTTCGGCCCGGGCCGGCACCACTCGTCGCTCGGTTCCCACGCCCGCTCGGTTCCCATCCGACATGAATAGCGCATCCACCCCGCCTGTCAGGAAGGGCCCCTTGCTGACAGCCGAGCCCGGGGGAGGTGCCGCCCGCTGGCGGGCCGCGAGCACAGGGCCGCCGGATGGAATACTTGACTCGGCAAGTATGTTGTGGGACGTGTCGGGGCGGATGCCCCGGAGCAAGGCCTTCACGCGAGGAGTCGATCATGCAGTTCGGGGTCTTCACCGTCGGCGACGTGACCGTGGACCCGACGAACGGGCGGTTGCCGTCCGAGGGCGAGCGGATCAAGGCGATGGTCACGATCGCGCTCAAGGCGGAGGAGGTCGGCCTTGACGTCTTCGCCACCGGCGAGCACCACAACCCGCCGTTCGTACCCTCCTCGCCGACCACCATGCTCGGCTACATCGCGGCCCGGACGAACCGGATCCTGCTCTCCACGTCGACCACCCTGATCACCACCAACGACCCCGTCAAGATCGCCGAGGACTACGCGATGCTGCAGCACCTCGCGGACGGTCGGGTCGACCTGATGATGGGCCGGGGCAACACCGGGCCGGTCTACCCGTGGTTCGGGCAGGACATCCGCAACGGCATCCCACTGGCGATCGAGAACTACGGCCTGCTGCGCCGGCTGTGGCGGGAGGACGTGGTCGACTGGTCCGGCAAGTTCCGGACCCCGCTGCAGTCGTTCACCTCGACACCGCGACCGCTGGACGGCATCCCGCCGTTCGTCTGGCACGGCTCGATCCGCAGTCCGGAGATCGCCGAGCAGGCCGCGTACTACGGCGACGGCTTCTTCCACAACCACATCTTCTGGCCGAAGGAGCACACCCGGCGGATGGTCGGGCTGTACCGCCAGCGGTTCGCGCACTACGGCCACGGCGACCCCGACCAGGCCATCGTCGGACTGGGCGGCCAGGTCTTCATGCGGCGCAACTCCCAGGACGCGGTCCGCGAGTTCCGGCCGTACTTCGACAACGCGCCGGTGTACGGACACGGTCCGTCGCTGGAGGACTTCACCCGGGAGACCCCGCTGACCGTCGGAAGCCCGCAACAGGTGATCGACCGCACGCTGGGCTTCCGCGAGTACGTCGGCGACTACCAGCGCCAACTGTTCCTGATCGACCACGCCGGCCTGCCCCTGAAGACCGTTCTGGAGCAGCTCGACATGCTCGGCGAGGAGGTGGTGCCGGTGCTGCGCCGGGAGTTCGCCGCGTTGCGACCGGCACACGTTCCGGAGGCGCCGACCCACGCCAGCCTGAAGGCCGCGCGGGACGCGGCCGACTCGGACGCCGGGGCCCAGACGGGTTCCGCCGCGATCGAGGCGGGAGCGGACCGATGACCCGTCGTACCCTCGCGGTGGTCTCCGGCGGCCTGCGCGTGCCGTCGTCCACCCGGCTGCTCGCCGACCGGCTCGCCGAGGCGACCGGCGCGGCGCTGGCCCGCCGGCAGGTGGAGGTCGAGACCCACGTGGTGGAACTGCGTGACCACGGCCACGACGTGGTGAACCACCTGTCGACCGGCTATCCGTCCGAGTCGCTGAAGGCGGCACTCGACGCGGTCGCCGCCGCCGACGGCGTGATCACCGTGACGCCGATCTTCAACGCCTCGTACAGCGGACTGTTCAAGTCGTTCTTCGACGTGCTGGGGGACCAGGCCCTGGTCGGCCGACCGGTGCTGATCGCCGCGACCGGCGGCACCGCACGGCACTCGCTGGCCCTCGAACACGCGATGCGGCCGATGTTCAGCTATCTGCGGGCGATCGTCGTGCCGACCGCGGTCTTCGCCGCCCCGGAGGACTGGGGCAGCGGTGATCCGCAGGCGAGCCTGCACAGTCGGATCAGCCGTGCGGCGGACGAACTGGCCGAGGAGATCAACCGGCGGGGGCCGGCGACGGTCGCCGACCCGTTCGCGCTGACCACCTCGTTCGACCAACTGCTGAACGGCGGGCCGGCCGGGCAGTGAACCCGGGCCGCCGCCGGCCGGGCGGCGGCTGAGCCCTGTTGCCGGTGACGGCGGTCCGGGGCGGATCCGGTTGAATGGGCGGATGACTTCCGTACCGGTGGTGGTGCAGGCGATCCGGCGTGCCACGGTCGACGCCGTCGAGGCGGCCCGGCTCCGGGACCTCACCGCGTTCGAGACGGCGGTCGGGGACCTGGCCGCGCAGAACCAGGAGCAGGTCGGCCGGGTTCTCGGCGGAATACTCCGGATGCAGCTCGAGGAGACGCACCAGGACGGACTGACCGGCGAGGACGTCCAGGCGGTGCTGACCCGCTGCGTCCGGACCAACGTGTCCTGGCTGCCCGACCTGGACGTCCAGGCGTTGGCGCTGCTGCTGACCGGCGCGCTCGGTGTACACCCGGAGGCCGGGGAGGTGCCGCCGCCGGACCGCACCACGGCGGCCCGGCACGCCCCACTGCTGGTGGCCGACCTGCTGACCGTCACCGGCCGGCCGGTCGGCGACTACCTGGACGCCGCCCTCACCGAGATCGCCACCACCGAGGCGATGGAACTGCCCTGACCGGGTAGGAAGGCCCGCCGGCGCCCGCCCTACCGCGGACGCCGGCCGTCCGACAACTCAGTGCCCGACCGAGTCGGAGTCGGTGGCCGCCTCCTCGCCCCGGTCGAGGGCGGAGAGCGCGGCCACGTCCGCCGGAGCCAGCGAGAAGTCGAAGATGTCGAGGTTGGTCTTCATCCGCTCCGGCGAGGAGGTCTTCGGGATCGGCACGAGCCCGAGCTCGACGTGCCACCGGAGCACGACCTGGGCCGGCGTCCGACCGTAGCGCTCCGCGACCTCCGTCACCACCGGCTCGGAGAGCAGTTCGCGGCCGTGCCCGATCGGCCCCCACGACTGGGTCACGATGCCGTGCTCCCGGTGGTAGGCGCGAACGGCCTCCCGGGCCAGCGTCGGGTCCAACTGGATCTGGTTGACGTCCGGCGTCACGTCGGTCGCGGCCCGGATCCGGTCGATGTGCGCCGGCTTGAAGTTGGACAGCCCGATTGCCCGGACCAGCCCCTCCCGCAGCAGGTCGGCGAGGCCGAGGAAGGCGTCCACGTACCGGTCCTGCCAGGGCATCGGCCAGTGGATCAGGTACAGGTCGAGGTAGTCCACGCCGAGCTTGGCGACGCTGTCCCGGAACGCCTCCCGAACCTGCTCCCGGCCGTGCCACTCGCCGTTCAGCTTGCTGGTGACGAAGAGCTCCTCCCGGGGTACGCCGGAGGCGCGCAGCCCACGGCCCACACCCGTCTCGTTGCCGTACTTGTAGGCGGTGTCGATCAGTCGGTAGCCGACGCCGATCGCCTCGGCGACGGCCCGCTCCGCCTCGGCGTCCGACATCGGCCAGGTGCCGAGGCCGACCTGGGGAATCCGGGCGCCGTTGGCCAGCGCGAGGGTCGGTACGGCCAGCTGCTCGCTCATCGGGGTGCTCTCCTGCCGTCGTACGGCCCGGGACGCGGGCCGGGTTGTGCGGGTCCAACCAGCTCAACCTACTCGCGTGATCATCGGGCCACCGCAGCCGGTTCAGAGCTGTCCGACGGCCAGTTCGCGCAGCGTGCCGGCGAGGGTGTTCCGGGCCAGCGGCACCTTGAAGGCGTTGCCGGGCAGCGGTCGGGCGTCGACGAGCTCCGCCTCGGCCGCCGCCCGGAACCGGTCCTCCCGAGCCGGGCCGCCGCGCAGCAGCTCCTCGGCCCGGGTCGCCCGCCACGGCTTGTGCGCCACCCCGCCGAGCGCGATCCGGACGTCCCGCACCACACCGTCGGCCACGTCCAGCGCTGCCGCCACCGAGACCAGCGCGAAGGCGTACGACGCCCGGTCCCGGACCTTGCGGTAACGGGAGCAGGTGGCGAAGGGCAACGGCGGCAGCTCGATCGCGGTGACCAGTTCGCCGTGCGCCAGCACGGTGTCCCGCTGCGGCTCCTGCCCCGGCAGCCGGTGCAGCTCGACCATCGGGATGCGTCGCTCACCGTCCGGCCCGCTGGTCACCACCACGGCGTCCAGCGCGACGAGCGCGACGGCGAAGTCGGAGGGGTGGGTCGCGACGCACTCCGGCGAGGTGCCGAGGATGGCGAGTTCCCGGTGGTATCCCTCGATCGCCGGGCATCCGGTGCCGGGTTGGCGCTTGTTGCACGGCGTGGTCACGTTCTGGAAGTAGACGCAGCGGGTGCGTTGCAGCAGGTTGCCGCCGGCGGTGGCCAGGTTGCGGAGCTGACCGGAGGCACCGGCGAGCAGGGCCTGGGAGAGCACCGGGTAGCGGCGCCGGACCAGTGGATCGGCGGCCAGGTCGCTGTTCGGGGTGGCGGCACCGATCCGCAGGCCGCCGTCGGGCAGCTCGTCGACCCGGTCGGAGGTGAGCCGGCGTACGTCGACCAGCAACTCCGGGGTGGCGACGTCGAGTTTCATCAGGTCGACCAGGTTGGTCCCGCCAGCGAGGAAGGCGCCGTTCGGGGTGCCGGCGAGCAGGGCGACGGCGCCGGAGACGTCCTCGGCCCGGGTGTAGCGGAAGGGTCTCATCGGCGGGCGACCTCCTCGATCGCCGGGACGATGTTGGCGTACGCCGCGCAGCGGCAGAGGTTGCCGCTCATCCGCTCCCGGATCTCGTCCGCGTCGAGCCGGACCGGGCCACCGTCGTCGCCACCGCCGTCCGGGTTGTCCATGGTGACCGCGCTCGGCCAGCCGGCCTCCGCCTCGCGGAGCATGGCGACCGCGGAGACGATCTGGCCGGGTGTGCAGTATCCGCACTGGAAGGCGTCGTGCCGGATGAAGCACTGCTGCATCGGATGGAGTTGACCGTCCGGGGCGAGCCCGGCGGCGGTGACGATCTCGGCGCCGTCGTGGGCGACCGCGAGGGCCAGGCAGCTGTTCACCCGCCGACCGTCGAGCAGGATCGTGCAGGCGCCGCACTGGCCGTGGTCACAACCCTTCTTCGGGCTGGTGTTGCCAAGTCGTTCCCGCAGGGCGTCGAGCAGGGTGGTCCGGGTGTCCACGGTGAGCCGGTGGTCCGTTCCGTCGACCCGGATGGTGACCTCGACGTCCATGGCCGGACCTCCCGCCTGTACGGAACGCAGCGAACACCTCCAAAGCTAGCCATACCGGCACGGATCGCGCGGTGAAATATGGAAAGCGCGGGTGGGTGAGAATCAACGGCATGCGGTTCGGCATCCTGGGCGTGACGGAGGTGTACGCCGACGACGGCTCCCGGGTCGTGGTCGGCGGTGCCCGGCTCCGTGCCCTGCTGGTGCTGCTGCTGCTCGACGCGGGTCGAATGGTCGCCGCCGATCGGCTGATCCACGGCCTGTACGGCGACAGCCCGCCGGCGGGCGCCAACAACGCCCTGCAGTCCCAGGTCAGCCGGCTGCGCCAGATCCTGGCCGGGACCGGCGGGTCGACGCCGCGACTGGAGTTCCACCCGGCCGGCTACCGTCTCGCGATCGACCCGGAGGACGTCGACGTCCACCGGTTCACCCGGCTGGTGACGGCCGGGCAGCGGGCGCTCCGCGACGGCGACCGGGCCTCGGCGGTCGTACTGCTGCGCGAGGCGCTCGACCTGTGGCGGGACGAACCGTTGGCCGACGTCCGACCGGCCCCGTTCGCCACCCCACAGGCGGTACGCCTGGCGGAGCTGCGGCTGGGCGCGGTCGAGGACCGGGTGGAGGCGGAACTGGGCCTGGCCGGGCCGGGGCCGCTGATCGGCGAGCTGCGGGACCTGGTGACCGCGTACCCGCTGCGGGAGCGGCTGCGCGGTCAGCTGATGCGGGCGCTGTACGCGGGCGGCCGGCGGGCCGAGGCGCTCGCCACCTTCGCCGAGGGGCGGCGGCTGCTCGCCGAGGAACTCGGCGCCGACCCGTCACCGGAGCTCGCCGCACTCCACCTGACGATGCTGCGCGACGACCCGGTGCCGCGCCCCGCGGATCGGCTGCCGCCGCCCGGTGACGACCGGTTGCCACCGCCCGGTGGCAGCCCGGTGCCGCCGCGCACCGACCGCACGTCACCGGTGGGGGAGACCGGGGTGGCGGAGGCGGGTCCGTCGACTGACGGCGGGTCGGCCGAGCCGGCGTACCCGTCGGGGCCGCCGGCCACCGGCGGCCGCCCGGGATCCGGGCTGCCCGGACAGCTGAGCAGCTTCGTCGGGCGGGAGGACGAACTCGGACGGATCAGCAAACTGCTGGACGAGGCCCGGCTGGTCACGGTGCACGGTCCGGGCGGCGTCGGCAAGACCCGGCTGGCGATCGAGGCGGCCGGTCTGCAGTCCGGGGACGTCCGGATGGTCGAGCTGGCCGGACTGGTCGACGGGGCGGACGTGGCGCCGGCGGTCCTGGCCGCGCTCAACCTGCGGGACGCGGCGCTGCGGGCGCCCGGTGGGCCCCGGGACGTGGTCGACCGGCTCGTCGCGGCCCTGGCCGACCGGCGACTGCTGCTGGTGCTGGACAACTGCGAGCACGTGGTCGCCGACACGGCCCGGCTCGCCGCCCGGCTGCTCGCCGGCTGTCCGGGGCTGCGGATCCTGGCCACCAGCCGGGAACCACTCGGGATCACCGGCGAGGCGGTATGCCCGCTGGCCGGTCTGCCGCTGCCGGCGACGGAGGTCACCGCCGGCACCGCGCGCGACTGCGCCGCGGTGCGGCTCTTCCTCGACCGGGCCGTCGACGTGGCACCGGGATTCGACGTCGACGAGGAGAACCTCGACGCGGTGCTGCGGATCTGCCGTACCCTCGACGGTCTGCCGTTGGCCATCGAACTCGCCGCCGCCCGGTTGCGGGCGCTGCCGGTCGGCGAGATCGCGGCCCGGCTCGACGACCGGTTCCGGCTGCTGAACCGGGGCAGCCGGGTGGCCCAGCCCCGGCACCAGACGCTCCGCGCGGTCGTCCGGTGGAGCTGGGACCTGCTGGACGGGACCGAGCAGCGGCTGGCCCGACGGTTGACCGTCTTCGCCGGCGGCGCCGACCTGGCCGCGATCGAGCGGGTCTGCGGCCCGTTCGACGCCGCCGACGTCCTCGACGTACTGACCGGTCTGGTCGACAAGTCGCTGGTCGAGGCGGGGGGTGGGCGCTTCCGGATGCTGGAGACGGTCCGGGCCTTCTGCGCCGAACGCCTGGTCGACGCCGGCGAGGCGGCACCGCTGCGCCGGGCGCACGGCGCGTACGTCCTCGAGCTGGCCCGCGCCGCGGACCGTGGGTTGCGCGGCGCCGACCAGTTGGAGTGGTTGCGCCGCCTGGACGCCGACCGGGACAATCTCCACCTCGCGCTGCGCCGGGCGGTCGCCGACGCCGACGTCGACCTGGGCCTGCGGCTGGTCGCGGCGCTCTCGTTCTACTGGTGGCTGCGGGGCCTGCGCGCGGAGGGGGCAGCACTCGCCGACCAACTCGTCAGCCGCCTCGGCCCCGAACCTCCAGCCGGACTCGAGGAGGCGTACGCGCTCTGCATCCTGCACGCCTCGCTCGGCGGGTACGGTCCGGCGGCGCGGGCCGTGGCCCGGGCCGGCGAGATCCTGTGGAACCTGAACCGGCCGCTGACCCAGCCGTTCCTGCTCTACCTGTCCGGGATGGCCGCCGGCCCGCCACCGGACCTGCCTCTGTCGGTATCCGGGACGCCGGAGTCGTGGGGCATCGTGGTCGGGTCCGATCCGTGGAGCCAGGCGCTGGCCGCGCTCGGCATCGGCATGGTGCGGATGATGGAGAGCCGGTACGACCAGGCGTGGGCGGAGTTCGACCGCGGGTTGGCGGGATTCCGGGCACTTGGTGAGCGCTGGGGCAGCGTACTGACGCTGAGCACGATGACCGAACTCGGCTACCGGTGTGGTGGGGCGGAGACCACCGGGCTGCTGGACGAGGCGCTGCGACTGGTCGAGGAACTCGGCTCCACCCTGGACATGGCGGAGCTGCTGCGTATCCGGGCGGACGGCCGGGTCAGCGTCGGGGAACTCGACGGGGCGGTGGCGGACTACCGCCGGGTGACCGAGCTCGCGTCGCGGGCCGGGGCGCCGGAGATGCTCGCCGCCGCCCACCTCGGGCTCGGCGAGATTGCCCGGCGCCGGGGCGACCCGACCGGGGCCCGGCGACTGGCCGAGCAGGCCCTCGCCGAGTGCCCGACCGGCTGGTTCGGCGCCGAGGGGGTCCGGCTCGCCACCCTGGTCCTGCTCGGTCAACTCGCCGAGGCGCGGGGAGCGCCAGACGAGGCCCGGGCGCACTTCCGGGAGGTGCTGGCCGCGCCGGTCGGGGTGTGGGAGTCGGCGATGCTCGCGATCGCGGTGGAGGGCCGGGTCGGGCCGGTGCTCCGGGACGGTGATCCCGAACGGGCCTGCCTGCTGCTCGGCGCGGTGTCGGCGCTGCAGACCGGCATCGGTCCGGCGGGGGCGGTGGCCGGCACGGAGGTCGCCGGCGCGGTGCGGGCCCGACTCGGCGACGCGGCGTACGAACGGATTTTCGACCGGGGTGCGGCGCTGGACCGAACCGCGGCGCTCGACCTGCTCGACCGGTCCTGAGCCGGCCGCCCGACGTCGGGTTCGGGCCGTCGGCCGGCGGTGCGTGACCGGTGGGTCCGGAGCCAGGCCGGTCAGCGTGTGGTGCGCGGCCGGTGCGCGCGGTCCGGGACTGTCGACGGCATGACCAATACGACGTCAGCGGTCGTCGCCGAAGGGCTGCGCAAGCGGTACGGCACGACCTGGGCCCTGGACGGGCTCGACCTGGCCGTGCCGACCGGCACGGTCTACGGGATGTTGGGCCCGAACGGCGCGGGCAAGACCACCGCGGTGCGGATTCTGACCACGCTGTTGCGGTTCGACGCCGGTCGGGCCCGGATCGCCGGGTACGACGTGGCCCGCCAGCCGGAGCAGGTCCGCGGTGTGCTCGGGCTGACCGGCCAGTACGCCGCGGTCGACGAGATCCTCAGCGGACGGCAGAACCTGATCCTCTTCGGCCGGCTGCACCACCTGTCCCGGCGGGCCGCCCGCCGGCGCGCGGACGAGTTGCTGGAGCGGTTCGGGCTCGCCGACGTGGCGGGCCGTTCGGCGGGAACGTACTCGGGTGGGATGCGGCGCCGGCTCGACCTGGCCGCCAGCCTGATCATGACACCGAGGGTGCTCTTCCTCGACGAGCCGACCACCGGCCTCGACCCGCGCAGCCGCAACCAGCTGTGGTCGGCGGTACGGGAGCTGGCGGCGAACGGGACGACGGTGCTGCTCACCACCCAGTACCTGGAGGAGGCGGACCAGCTCGCCGACCGGATTTGTGTGATCGACAGCGGCCGGATGGTCGCGGAGGGCACGTCGGACGAGCTGAAGGCCCGCATCGGCGCGGACCGGATCGAGGTGGTCGTCCGGGACCGGGCCGGGGTGGCGGCCACGGCGGCGATCCTCGAGCGGCTCGCGGCCGGCCCGGTGAGCGTTGACGCCGAACTGCGGCAGCTCGGCGCGCCGGTGGTCGACCGGGTCGCCGCGCTCGGTGACGTGATGCGGGCGTTGGAGGCCTCGGGAATCGTGGTGGCCGACATCGGCCTGCGCAGGCCGACCCTGGACGAGGCGTTTCTGCAGCTCACAGCCGGCGGAGCCCGGCAGGTGGCGGGGGTGGCGCGGTGACCGGGGTCGGTGGGGTGGTCGGCGGAGTCGCGGGTGACGGGGGTGGCGCGGTGAACGGGGGTGACGCGGTGCGCAGGTTCCGCTGGGCGGTGGTCGACGGGGCGACGATGACCGGGCGCAACATGGCGCACGTGGTCCGGTCGCCCGAGGAGATCATCATCTATTTCAGCCTGCCGATCATGTTCGTCCTGGTCTTCGGTTACGTCTTCGGCAGCGGCATGACGGTCCCGGGCGCGGGCAGCTACCGGGAGTTCCTCCTGCCGGGCGTTTTTGTGATGACGATGCTCTACGGACTCGGTGCCACCGCGAGCGGCGTGGCGATGGACGTCAGCCGGGGAGTGGTGGACCGGTTCCGGTCGATTCCGATGGCCCGGTCGGCACTGGTGACCGGGCGTACCGGGGCCGACCTGATCCGGGCCCTGCTGGAGATGACAACCCTGGTGGTCTGCGGTCTGCTGGTCGGCTGGCAGTGGCGCAACGGTGTGGTCGACGCGCTGGCGGCGGTGGGTCTGATCCTGCTGCTGCGGCTCGCCTTCACCTGTCTTGGGATCTTCTTCGGCCTGGTGGTTCCGAACCCGGACACGGTCGGCGTGATCGTCTTCCCGCTCGCCTTCCCGCTCACCGCCCTCTCCAACGTCTTCGTCGCCCCGGAGTTGTTGCCGGACTGGCTCGGTGCGGTCGCGGCCTGGAATCCGCTTTCCGCGACGGTGGCCGCCGCCCGGGAGTTGTTCGGCAATCCGGGAATCGGTGGCGACTCCTGGCCGGCGCAGCACGCGGCCCTGCTCGCCGTCGTCTGGCCGCTGGTGTTGATCGCCGTCTTCGCCCCGCTGGCGGTACGTCGTTACCAGCGGCTGGGCCGCTGAGCCCGGGCCGGCGGTCCGACCCTACGGATGGATTTAGCGTCAGCTTGACGTGAATACCCTTCCCTGTTTATCGTCCCAGTGACGAAAACAGGGGAGGGTATCCGACCATGAGTGACGTGAAGCGACGTCTGTTCCTGCGGCACCTGCGCGGCACCCCGACCAGCTGGGTCCGCCACCACGTCCGCGGTCAGGTCCGGCACGAGGGCGTGGGGCTGTCCTTCTGGTACCGGCCGCTGGTCAGCGTACTGAGCGAGGTGCCGGTCGACGACCGGGAACTGCCGCTGCTCTTCCACGCCCGGACCAGCGACTTCGCCGACGTCACCGTCCAGGCGACGGTGACGTACCGGATCGCCGACCCGGCACTGGCCGCGAGCCGGTTGGACTTCTCGGTCGACCCGGACCGGGGCGCGGCCCGGGGACGGCCACTGGACCAGATCGCCACCCTCCTCGCCGAGCTGGCCCAGCAGCCGGCACTCGACCTGCTGGCCCGGGTGCCGCTGGCCCAGGCACTGACCGACATCGCCGCCGTCCGGGAGGCGGTCTCGGCCGGGCTGCGCGACGAGACCCGGCTCACCGACATCGGCGTCACCGTGGTCAGTGCCCGGGTCGTCGCGGTCCGGCCCGAGCCGGAGATGGAACGGGCGCTGCAGACCCCGACCCGGGAGGCGGTCCAGGTCGAGGCCGACCGGGCGACGTACGCCCGGCGGGCCCAGGCGGTCGAGCAGGAACGGGCCATCGCGGAGAACGAACTCCAGAACAAGATCGAGCTGGCCCGCCGGGAACAGCAGCTCGTGGAACAGCACGGCGCCAACGCGCGGCGCAAGGTCGAACTCGACGCCGCCGCCGATCTGGCGGTGGCCCAGGGCAAGGCCGAACGGGAGAAGGTGACGAACGCCGCGACGGCCGACCGGGCCCGGGTGCTGGCCGCCGCCGAGGCCGAGAAGGAGCGGACCCTCGCCGCCGCCAAGGCCGACGGGGTACGGGTGATCGGGCTTGCCGAGGCCGAGGCGGAGGCGGCCAAGCTCGCCGCCTACCGGGACCTGCCGGCCGGGGTGCTGCACGCGCTGGCGCTGCGGGAGATGGCCGGTCAGCTGCCCGAGGTCGGCCAGCTCACCGTCACCCCCGACGTGCTGACCGGCCTGCTGGACCGGTTGGCCCGGTGAGCGCGACCCTGGCTCCCCGGGTCGTGGTGGTGAGCCGGCGCAGCGAACTGGACGAGCTGCTGGCTCAGCACGGCACCCGGGCCGCGGCCGGGCACTACCTGAGTCGACGGGGGCGCGACCTGGCCGAGGTGGTGGCCCGGCACGACGCGCTGCAGGTGGCGCTGACCACGGTCGGCGCCGCCGTCCCGGCGGACTGGCGTCGGGGCCACGCTGACCGGGACGACCTGGCGCGGTTCCCGTTCGCGGCCGAGGACGTTGTCGTCGCGGTCGGCCAGGACGGACTGGTGGCCAACGTGGCGAAGTACCTCGACGGTCAGCCGGTGATCGGGGTGGACCCGGATCCGGGTCGCAACGCCGGCGTACTTGTCCGGTACGCGCCGTCGGAGGTGGCTCGGCTGCTGCCGGCGGTGGTCTCCGGGCGGGCGCCGATCCGGCGGCGCACCATGGTCCTGGCGGTCCTCGACGACGGGCAGGAACTGCTCGGCCTCAACGAGATCTACGTCGGGCACCCGGGCCACCAGTCCGCCCGCTACCTGCTGTCCCTGATGGACGGCCGTCGAGAGCGGCAGTCCTCCTCCGGCCTGGTGGTCGGGACCGGGACCGGTGCCACCGGCTGGTGCGCCTCGATCGCCCGGGAACGGGGCGACGGTCCGGCCCTGCCGGCCGCCGACGAGCCGGCGCTGTGCTGGTTCGTCCGGGAGGCGTGGCCGTCACCGGCGACCGGTGTGGCGTTGACCGCCGGGCGGCTCGGCCCGGGCGAGACGGTGGAACTCGCCGCCGAGCGGGAGCGACTTGTCGTCTTCGCCGACGGACTCGAACACGACCACCTGGCGCTGGCCTGGGGTCAGCGGCTCACCGTCGGCCTGGCCGGACGGTCCCTGCACCTGGTCGAGCCGGCACGCTCCTAGGGCTCGAGCGTGGCGGGCATGCTGAAGGCGGCGACGTGACGGGCACCGATGAAGGCGTTGCTTTCTACGATCTTCCCGTTCTCGATCCGGAGTACGTCGACGACCAACGCCTCGTAGTGCGGGCTGCCGGGCCGGCGGAGATAGTTGATCAGTGCCGGGCGCCCGTTGGCCGAGGTGG
>NZ_JBDPMH010000058.1:0-20448 GCF_039871735.1 Plantactinospora sp. B24E8 | reverse complement strand
CCGTACGGGTGGCCCAACGCCTCCTCGCGATGACCGCCGCGATCTGGCACAACAACAAGACCGGTGCACCCGTCACCCGGTCACTGATCGCCTACGACCACTGACCGGGATTCGGAACAACTCGTCTAGGGGTGGCAATTGTCGCCACGCCGGTGGTCTTTGGCGTCCTTTGAGTTGTTATAGTGGTCACGATGAATTTGAAGGAATGGGCTGCGGCCACCGGTATCGCGTACGTCACGGCTCGACGGCAGTACGCGGCCGGGACGCTGCCTGTTCCCACTTACCGGGTCGGTCGTCTGATCATGGTTGGGGAGCCGGTGACCGGTGTTGCCCGCGGCGCCGGGCAGACGGTGGTGTACGCCCGGGTGTCCTCGGCCGATCAGGAACCGGATCTGGACCGGCAGGTCGCCCGGGTCGCCGTGTGGGCCACTGGCCGGAACCTCGCCGTGGACCGGGTGGTGACCGAGGTCGGCTCGGCGTTGGACGGGCACCGTAAGAAGTTCCTCGCCCTGCTTCGCGACCCGGCGGTGAGCACGATTGTGGTCGAGCGCCGCGACCGGTTCGCCCGGTTCGGGGCCGAGTACGTGGAGGCGGCGTTGTCGGCGCAGGGCCGTCGGTTGCTGGTGGTCGACCCGGCCGAGGTCGATGACGACCTGGTTCGGGACGTGACGGAGATCCTGACGTCGCTGTGTGCCCGTCTCTCTGGGCGGCGTTCTGCTGCGAACCGGGCCCGCCGCGCCGTCGAGGTGGCCACCGGGGGTGATTTGGTGTGAAGACGGTCCAGGCGTACCGCTTCGCTGTCGACCTCACGCCAACCCAGGAGCGCGCGGCGCTGGCGCACGCGGGCGCGGCCCGAGTCGCGCACAACTGGGCACTGGCCCTGGTTAGGGCGGTCATGGATCAGCGTGCGGCCGAACGCACCTACGGTGTCGCCAGCGCGGAGCTGACGCCCGTGATCGGTTGGTCGCTGCCCGCGCTGCGGAAGGCGTGGAACGCGGCGAAGGGTGACGTGGCGCCATGGTGGCGGGAATGCTCGAAGGAGGCGTTCAACACCGGCCTTGACGCGCTCGCCCGCGCGTTGAAGAACTGGACCGACTCTCGTAGCGGGAAGCGGGCCGGGCGGCCGGTGGGGTTTCCCCGGTTCAAGTCCCGCCGCCGCACCACGCCGTCGGTGCGGTTCACCACCGGCACGATCCGGGTGGAGTCGGACCGCAAGCATGTCGTGCTGCCCCGGTTGGGCCGGTTGAAGCTGCATGAGTCCTCCCGCAAGCTGGGTCGGCGCCTGAACAACGGCACGGCCCGGATCATGTCCCCCACCCTGCGCCGTGATGGTGGACGCTGGCACGTCGCGTTCTGTGTCGAGGTCGACCGTGTCCAGCGCGGCCCGGCCCGACCCGCGTCAGTGGTCGGGGTGGACATCGGGGTCAAGCACCTGGCGGTGTTGTCCACCGGCGAACTGGTGGCCAACCCGCGTCACCTGCTCGCCGCGCAGGCCCGGCTGCGGCAGCTCGGTCGGGCGCTGTCGCGCAGGACCGGCCCTGACCGGCGTACCGGGCAGCGCCCGTCGAAGCGGTGGCAACGCGCATCCGCCCGGCTGGGCCGCGCCCACGCCCGCGTCAGCAACCTGCGCCGCGACGGGCTGCACAAACTGACCACCCGACTGGCCCGCGAGCACGACACGATCGTCGTAGAAGACCTGCACGTCGCCGGGATGCTGCGTAACCGCAGGCTGGCCCAGCACATCACCGACGCCGGTTTCGCCGAGTTGCGACGCCAACTCGCCTACAAGACGGTCTGGAACGGCGGCCGGCTACTGACCGCCGACCGCTGGTATCCGTCCTCGAAGACCTGCTCAGGCTGCGGCGCGGTGAAAACCAAGCTGGCCCTGTCCGAGCGTGAGTACACCTGCCAGGCGTGCGGGTTGGTCCTGGATCGGGACCTCAACGCCGCGCTCAACCTCGCCGCCCTCGCGGCGAAATCCGCCGGGAGTGGCCCGGTGGCAGCACGTGGAGCCGACCAGAAGACCCGCGTACGCGGGCAGGTGGCCGTGAAGCGTGAACCCGGCACGACGCCAGTCGGCAAGACCGGGACCGTCCCACCGCAAGGTAGGACTACCAATCGCGTGCTCACTAAAGCGCACTGAAAGGTAACGGTTGACTGCTGTGTCCGGATACCCGTGGATCAGCCTGACCACCGACTACGGCCGCTCCGACGGTTTCGTGGCCTCCTGCCACGGGGTGATCGCCCGCCTCGCCCCGTCGGTCCGGGTGATCGACGTGACCCATCTGATCCCCGCCGGGGACGTCGTCCGGGGCGCCGCCGTACTGGCCCAGACCGTCGGACACCTGCCGTCGGCGGTGCACGTGGCGGTGGTCGACCCCGGGGTGGGTACGGCCCGGCGGGGCGTCGGGCTACGCACCCCGGGCGGGCTGCTGGTCGGCCCGGACAACGGCCTGCTGACCTGGGCCGCGACCGAGCTGGGCGGGGTGACCGAGGCGGTGGAGCTGACCAGCCCCGACTGGTTCCCGGCGGTGTCCCGCACCTTCCACGGACGGGACGTCTTCGCCCCGGCCGCCGCCCGGTTCGCGCTCGGCGCCGCGCTGCCCGAGGCCGGGCCGGTGGTCGATCCAGCCGGCCTGGTCCGGCTGCCCGAGCCGGTGGTGGAGCGGGGTGACGGTTGGCTCGCCGCCGAGGTGCTCACCGTCGACCACTTCGGCAACGTGCAGTTGGCGGCGCCGGGGACGGCGGTGGAACGGCTCGGCCCGACGGTACGGATCAACGGCCGTACCGCCGTGCGGGGCGGCACCTTCGGCGACGTACCCCCCGGTCACCTCGTGGTGTACGTCGACTCCGCCGACCGGGTCGCGGTCGGGGTCAACCGTGGCCGGGCGGCCGACGTACTGGGGGTCGGACCCGGGGACGTACTACGGTTGGCGTGACCGGGAGGGACGGCGCCCGACCGTCGGGAAAACACAAACCGTCTACTGTGCCCCCGGATACGGCTGTGAAATGCTTAACGCCGTGGGGAAACACTCGATCGATGTCGCCGCCTGCCCGTGTTGTGCACACCGGACGGGAAGCGGCACCTGTCCAGTATGTTTCTGGACCGACGACGGATCCACCGACGAGAACGCCGAGGTTGCCCGGGGCGGCCCGAACGGTGACCTGAGCCTGGCGCACGCCCGGCTCAACTACGCCATCTACGGCGCCAGCCACCCGCGCTACCAGGACGCGGTCCGCCCGCCCCGCCCCGACGAGCTGCCCTGAACCGGATCGACCGAGCCGCCGGAGGCACCCCGCCGACCTCTTGACCTTCTCCAGCCGGACCGGGCGCCGGTGGAGGAGGATGGACGGGTGCCCGAAGGCGACACCGTCTGGAACACCGCCCGCGCGCTGCGTCGCGCACTGGTCGGTGGCCGGCTGACCGCCACCGACCTCCGGGTGCCGCACCTGGCGACCGCCGACCTCACCGGGGCGACCGTGTCGGCGTCGGTCTCCCGGGGCAAGCACCTGCTGCTCCGGCTCCGCATGCCGGCCGGCGGGACACCACCGGACAACGGGACAACACCGGACAACAGGGCGCAACCAGACAACGAGACACAGCCGGACAACGGCGGACGCACGGTCGACCCGCCCGGCGGCGAGTCGCTGACCCTGCACTCCCACCTGCGGATGGACGGGGCCTGGCGGGTGTACGCCCCGGGCGAGCGCTGGGCGTCCCGGCCGGCACACACCGTACGGGCGGTGCTGCGGACCACGGACGCCGTGGCGGTCGGCTACCACCTGCACGATCTCGCCCTGCTCCGGACCGCCGACGAGGACACCCTGGTCGGGCACCTGGGACCGGACCTGCTCGGCCCGGACTGGGACCCGGTCGAGGCGGTACGTCGACTCGCCGCCCAGCCCGACCGGAGCATCGCCGAGGCGTTGCTCGACCAACGCAGCCTGGCCGGCATCGGCAACCTGTACAAGTCGGAGTTGCTCTTCCTCCGGGGCGTCTCGCCGTGGACGCCGGTACGGGAGGTCCCGGACCTGCCCGGCCTGGTGGCGCTCGCCCACCGGCTGCTGACGGCGAACCGGGGGCGCTGGACACAGAGCACCACCGGTTCCCTGCACCGGGGTCGGACCAGTTACGTCTACGGCCGCCGCGCGGAACCGTGCCGTCGCTGCGGTACCCCGATCCGTAAACAGGACCAGGGCGAACGGGTGACCTACTGGTGCCCGGTCTGCCAGCCCGGCGACCGGTAGGCACGCCAGAGCCGCCGCCCGGCGACCGGCAGGCACGCCCAGACTGCCAGCCCGGCGACCGGTCGACCCGGCCCGGCGGGCGGCCGGATTCTCCGGGCGAAGGAGGCGTCACCGACGATTCGGCCGTATCCATTTCTGGCGCTACGCGGTTGACTGCTTACAGATCGTCAGCAGGCTCTCGGGGATGGGACCCGCCGGCGGGTGCGCCCCGGGACCGGTCCCCGGGCTCGCGCTGGCGGACCGGGGCAGGCGGTCCGATCTTCCGGGGAGGGCGTCACCATGTTCAAGAGATTCGCCGCGCACCGGGCGGCCCGCGCCGAGCGGGCCCGGAACCAGCGCGCCGGGCGGACCACGCCGGTGGTCCCGGCGGCCCGGGTGGGCGCCGACCCGGTGGCCGACCTGACAGTCGACCCGACCGCCCCACCCGACTACTTCGGCTTCGTACCGAACTTCGCCCACAGCCCGCTGCCCGAGCTGGACGTCGACGGTCGGATACTGCCCGGCACCGGAATCCGGAAGTTCGTCGCCCCGCTCCCCCTGGTCGGCCGGGAAACGACCGAGCTGGGCGCCCGGATCCCGGTCGCGGTGCCGGACACCACGTCGTACCCGGGATGTGACTACTACGAGATCGGGGTGCAGGAGTACACCCAACGGCTGCACCCGGACCTGCCGCCGACCCGGCTACGGGGCTACCGGCAGCTGAACAACGGCACCGACCCGGCCGGACACAACACGGTGGCGCCGCCCGGCCGGCCGTACCATCTCGGGCCGATGATCGTGGCGCACCGGGACCGCCCGGTCCGGGTCAAGTACGTCAACCAGCTGCCGACCGGCTCCGCCGGCGACCTCTTCCTGCCGGTGGACCCGACGGTCACCGGCGCCGGCGCCGGTCCCCGCAGCGGCCTCGAACGCTATCCGCAGAACCGCTGCACGATCCACCTGCACGGCGGCGACGCCCCGTGGATCAGCGACGGCGGACCGCTCCAGTGGTTCACCCCGGCAGGTGAGTCGACCCACTATCCCCGGGGCGCCGGCTGGGCCGCCGTACCGGACATGCCGGAGCCCGGCGCGGGCGCGGCGACCGCCTACTACCCGAACCAGCGCGGCGCCCGGCTGCTCTGGTACCACGACCAGAGCGAGGGGATCGCCCGGCTGACCGTCTACTCCGGGCAGGTCGGCCTCTACCGGCTGGACGACCCGGTGGAACGGGAACTCGTCGACGACGGGGTGATCCCCACCGACGAGGTCGTCCTGGTGCTGGAGGAGAAGACCTTCGTACCGGACCGGGCCCAGCTCGCCGCCGAGGATCCGACCTGGGACGTGGCGACCTGGGGCGGCCGGGGTGCCCTGTGGTTCCCGCACGTCTACCTGCCCCGGCAGAACCCGTACAACGAGTCGGGGACGAACCCGATGGGCCGGTGGGACTACGGGCCCTGGTTCTGGCCGCCGAACGCCGGTGTCACCCACGGGCCGGCGCCCAACCCGCACCACGACCCCGCGACCCGCCCCTGGCAGCCGCCGGCCCAGCCCGGCACCCCCACCCCGTCGGCGGTGCCGGAGACCTTCCTGGACACGCCGCTGGTCAACGGGGTCGCCTACCCGTACCTGCGGGTCCGGCCGGCGGCGTACCGGTTCCGGATCCTCAACGCCTGCCCCGACCGCAGCCTGAACCTGCAGCTCTACCACGCCGCGTCGAACGCGCCGATGTGGCACTCGGACGGCACCCTCGCCGACGCCGGGGCCGGTGAGGTGCCGATGGTGGCGGCCCTGGCCAACCCCGACCTCCCGCCGGGCTGGCCCACCGACGGTCGGGAGGGCGGGGTGCCCGACCCGGCCGCCGCCGGCCCCGACTGGATCCAGATCGGCTCCGAGGGCGGCCTGCTGCCGGCGGTCGCCGTACTGCCCCACCAGCCGATCGACTACCGGTACAGCCGCCGGGACGTGACGGTGCGCAACGTCACCGGCCACACCCTGCTGCTGGCCCCGGGCGAACGCGCCGACGTGATCGTCGACTTCTCCGCCGTACCGCCGGGATCGAACCTGATCCTCTACAACGACTGTCCGGCGCCGATGCCCGGCAACGATCCGCGGTACGACCACTACACCGGCAACCCGGACCAGACCGGCTCCGGAGGGACCCCGCCCACCCGGCCCGGCTACGGCCCGAACACCCGCACCCTGCTGCAGATCCAGGTGGTCGGTGCGCCGGCTCCGCCGTTCGACCTGGACCGTCTCCGGGACCGGCTCCCCGAGGCGTACGGGCGCAGCCAGCCACCGCCGCCGGTGCCACAACCGGCCTACGACGCCGCGTTCGGCACCGTCACCCCCTGCGACACGTACGCGTCGATCGAGGACACCTCGCTGCGCTTCGTCCCGTACGGCGGCACCGGGCCGGTGACCCTGCCGTTGCTCCCGAAGGCGATCGTGACCGGGTTCGACCCCGAGTACGGTCGCCGGAACGTCCTGCTCGGCACCGAGCTGCCGACGACCGGCACGCTGGTCCCGACCACCGTTCCGCTGACCCCGATCGACCCGCCGACCGAGGTGCTGCTGCCGTCCGACCCGGCGGTGCCGGTCGGGACGCCGGGCGACCACACCCAGCTCTGGAAGATCACCCACTACGGCACGGAGACCCACGCCCTGCACTTCCACCACGTGAACGTCCAGTTGGTGAACCGGGTCGGCCGGGACGGGGCGGTCACGCCGCCGGCGCCGAACGAGGTCGGCTGGAAGGAGACGGTCCGGGTGAATCCGTTCGAGGCGGCCGTGGTGGCGGTGCGGCCCGTCCTGCCCGGACCGTTCCCGTTCACGGTCGGCGACAGCGTACGGCTGTCCGACCCGACCCGACCGGCCGGCACCAGCGACGGCTACACCCAGGTCGACCCGGGCACCGGCGAACCGGCGACGGTGACCAACCGGACGCACCATTTCGGCTGGGAGTTCGCCTGGCGGTGCTCCCAGCTCGGCCACGCCGACCAGCAGATGAGCCGACCGATGGTGCTGCGGTTCTCCCCCGCCGCGCCGACCGGGCTCGCCGTCCGGCCGGCGCCCGGCTCGGCCACCGTACTGCCGGGCATCGTGGTGGCCTGGACCAACAACGTGACGGCGGTGGGGCCGGGCGCGACCCGCAACCTGCTCCAGCGCTGCACCGACCCGGGCTTCCGCCACGAGGTGACCGGCTTTGTCGTCCCGGCGACCGTCAGCCGCTACACCGACTCGACGGTCACCCCGGGCGTCACCTACCACTACCGGGTCCGGGCCGAGAACGGTGTCGCGCACTCGGCGTACTCCAACAGCGCCGACTGTGCGGTGCACCTGCCGCCGCCGACCGGACTGGTCGCGACCGTCGCCGCCGGTACGCCGCTGCGGGTCAACCGGGCCTGGGTGAACCGGTCCTTCGCGACCACGGTGGACCTGCAACGCGCCACCAACCCGACCTTCACCAGCGGGCTGGTCACCACCACCGTCCCGGTCACCGGCAGTTGCCCGGACACCCCGGTCGCCGCCGACACCACCTACTACTACCGGGTCCGGACCAGCTATCTCGGCGCCTCGTCACCCTGGTCGAACGTCGCCACCGTGGTCACCCCGGCGGTGCCGGTGGTACCGACGGAACTGACCGCGACCCCGTACGACGGTGTGGTGCCGGGGCCGGGCGCGGCGGTCCGGCTGGGCTGGTCCGTCCCGGTCACCAGCACGGTCAGCGGCTTCACCGTGCACCGGTCCACCAGTCCGACCTTCGGCGCCGGGCTGACCACGTTCACCGTCCCCGGCGCCGCCCGCTCGTACGTCGACACCAACCTGGCCCGGGACACCGTCTACCACTACCGGATCCAGGCCAGCAACCCGGCCGGATCGTCCCCGGTCAGCACGGCGGTCTCGATCCGCACCCCGACCTGATGCCGCGGTCCGGCAGAGCCCGACGCCGGGGCCGGAGGGGTCAGCCGTCGGCCTGCGGGGTGCGGCGGCGCAGCTCCGCCAGGCCGGCCGCGACGCCGCGGAGCAGGTCGGTCGCCTCGGTGAGCCGGGACGCGGCGGTGTGCCCGTGGTCCTCCCAGCCATCCTCGGCGACATAACCGGCGGCCGCCGCGACCAGTCCCTCGTACGCCGACACACCGTGGTCGAGCTGCCCGAGCAGGTTGCGGTGCGCGTCCGCCAACCCGGCCCGGGTGTCGGCGGGGGCGAGCCGCAGCGCCCGGTCCACACTGGCCGCCCGGTCGGCGAGGTCCCGCAGCGAGCGCTCCGCCACCGCCGCCTCGAGCGCGGCCGACGCGGCGGGACCGTTCAGTCGACCGGCGAGGCCGGCCATGGTGGTCGACGCCCGGTCCAGTCGAACCCACGCCTCGGCCGCCGACGTGCCCCGCAGGGCGATCCGGGTCCGCTGCCGGCGTACCTCCGCGAGGGCCTGGCGCCCGGCGGGCATCCGTTCGACGGCGGCGACCAGCCGGGCCCGGGCCTGCTCGGCGGTGACCGGCTCGGGCGGTGGCGGCACCGGCTGGGCGGCCAGCGCCCGCAGGTCGGACCAGCGCCAGCCGGCCAGCATCACGGACCCGCCGGCGGCGGCCGCCCAGACGGCGTCCGGCAGCCCGAGTCCCTGGTACGGGGTGAGCACGGCAGCCGCCCCGGTCAGCCCGCCGGCCAGCACACTCCAGCGACGGACCGCCCGGCGCAGACCGCGCAACCGGCGCAGGTGTCGGGTACGCGGGTCGGCCATCTCGCCCTTCTCCCAGCTCGGTGGTGGCTCAGCCGGCCGCGGTGTTGCCGCCGGTCTGCTTGTCCCGGGCCAGGCTGGCCCGGATCTCGTCGAGGCGGGCCACCCCGGCCGGGTCCGCCGCCGGGGCGGCCGGTTCGACTGCGGGCGTGGCCGTACCGCCGGCGAGTTTCTCCCCGGCCATGCTGGCCCGGATCTGCTCCAGTCGGGACGCGCCGGCCAGGTCGAGTGTCGACTTCTGCAGCTCCAGCATCCGGCCCTCGACCGAGTTGCTGGCCAGCTCGGCCCGGCCCATCGCGGTGGCGTACCGCTGCTCGATCCGGTCCCGCACCTCGTCGAGCGAGGGGGTGCCGCCCGGGGCGGTGAGCGCGGACATCGACTCCAGCGAACGGGCGACGCTCTCCTGCATCTTCGCCTGCTCGAGCTGGCTGAGCAGCTTGGCCCGCTCGGCGAGCTTCTGCTCCAGGAGCATCTTGTTGTTCTCGACCGCCCGGCGGGCCTGCGCGGCGGCGTTGATCGCCTGGTCGTGCAGGGTCTTCAGGTCCTCGGTCGACTGTTCGGCCGAGACCAGCTGGGTGGCGACGGTCTGCGCGGCCTGCTCGTACTTGACGGCCTCGGCCTCGTCACCGCCGGCCCGGGCCCGGTCGGCGAGGACCAAGGCCTGCCGGGCCATCCCCTGCAGGCGCTCGACCTCGGACATCTGCCGGGAGAGCCGCATCTCCAGTTGGCGCTGGTTGCCGATGACCGCGGCCGCCTGCTGGACCAGCGCCTGGTGCTGGCGCTGTGCCTCCTCGACGGCCTGCTGGATCTGCACCTTGGGGTCGGCGTACTCATCGATCTTGGCACCGAAGAGCGCCATCAGATAACGCCAGCCCTTAGCGAACGGGTTCGCCATGTTCCCCGATATCCCCTCAGTGTCGATCGCTCCGCCTGACCGTGCCGGCCGGCCCACCGGGGAACCCGCGCGGCACGATCTCCATCGTCCCAGTCCCGCGCCACCCCGGCGTACGACCTGAGAGGGATATCCACCGGATATGCCGCTAGGGGCCCACGGTAACCCGCCGTTGCCGTACCAGGCCACACCTTCGACCCGGATCCCGGGCCGCTGGCCCGGGGCAGTCCGGGAGGATCCCGCTCAGCCGACGCAGACGACGTCGCGGTCCTGCTTGGTGGTGGGCTGGATGCGGCGGGTGGCGCGTAGGGTCGCCTTGAGCGGAGACTCCTGACGAACCGTGACCGACACCGTGCCATCGGTGGTGATCTGCCGCACCGTGTCCGCCGGCACCGGCCGGACCCCGTTCTCGGTACGGGCGCGCCCCGGCGCCTGGTTGCGGCCCGGGCGCGCGGTGATCCCGTCCGCCAGCGCCGACTGCCGGGCCGGCTGCGCCGCCGGATCGGCGTCCGACCGTGGCCGGGCGGGCTCGCCCCGGTACGTCGGAGCGCCGGTCGTCCGACCCGTCCCCGCACCCCGGACCGGGGTCGCGGACGCCGGAACCGGCCGGGTCTCCGGACCCTGCCGCTCCCCCTGGACCGGCACCAGTACGTCGGGCAGCCGTTCGGCGACCTCGACCGTCTCGCTGACGTCCCGGAGCAGTTCGGAGAGGCGGGCACCGAGGGCGTCGCAGATGGCGGCGAGCAGCTCGCTCGACGCCTCCTTCTGGCCGCGTTCGATCTCGGAGAGGTAACCCAGACTCACGTTGGCGGCCGAGGAAACCTCGCGCAGGGTCCGATGCTGCCCCTGCCGACGCGCCCGTAGCGCATCACCGATCACCCGGCGTAGCAGGACCATCGCACCTCCCGTGTCGCGGGACCAGACTCCCCGGACGTCGGACCGGCGCCGTCGGCCCACCGCGTCGACCTCACCGTGGGCCCACCGTCGGGCGGTGGGGGCCCACGACGCGGCGGTGGTGACGTCCGACGTCGGCTTTCCGAGCCTTCCCGCAACCGTACCCGTTGACGGCCGCCACGACATCCCGGCCCGCCACCCCAATCCGCGCCGAACGCCGGTCGAACCGTCCGGACACGACCGGCCCGCTACTCCGAACGCCCCGGCGGTCCAACCGTCGACCGGCACCCGGCGGTCCAGTCGTCGACCGGCACCCGGCGGTTCAGTCGTCGACCCGGACCGTCGGGGCCTCGCCGTGCAACCGGTCGGCGAGCAGGTTCAGCGCCGCCTCCACCGCGCCGGTCCGGATGTGCAGCCGGTTGCCGTCGATCTCCAGCCGCCGGACCTCGGTGCCGGACGGTCCCGCCGCCGCCACGAAGACCAACCCGACCGGCTTGCCGTCCTGCGGCTCCGGCCCGGCCACCCCGGTGGTGGCCAGGCACCAGTCGGCACCGCAGCGCTCCCGGCCACCCTCGGCGAGCGCGACCGCCACGTCCGGGTCCACCGCGCCCCGTTCGTCGAGCAGGGCGGCCGGCACCCCGACCAGGGATGCCTTCAACTCGGTCGCGTACGCCACCACACCGCCCCGGAACACGCTGCTCACCCCGGCGATGTCCACGATCGTGGCGGCCAGCAGCCCGCCGGTGAGGGACTCCACCACGGCGAGGGTGCCACCCCGGTCGGCCAGTGCGTGCACCACCGCCGCGGCCGCGCTGCCGGCGGCCCGCTCACCGTCCTCCATGCCACGTCCCCTTCCGTGCGGTCACCCGGTCCCCGCCCTCCGGTTCAACGGACGGAACGGCGCAGTCGCAGTGCCCGTACCACGTAGTCGAGCCCGGTCACCACGGTCACCACGAGGGCGACGCCGAGGATCCACGGACCGACCCAGTCGACAACCTCCGGAACGGGCCACAGGTACCAGACGATCGCCAGGATCTGCACCGCTGTCTTGACCTTGCCGCCCCGGCTGGCCGCGATCACGCCGTACCGGATCACCCAGAACCTCATCAGGGTGATCCCGAACTCGCGGGCCAGGATCACCACCGTTACCCACCAGGGGATCCGGTCATACCAGGAGAGCAGGACCAGCGCGGTACCGGTCAGCGCCTTGTCCGCGATCGGGTCGGCCACCTTGCCGAACGAGGTCACCAACGCGTACCGCCGGGCGATCCAGCCGTCGACCAGGTCGGTCACCGAGGCGAGTCCGAAGGTCAGGCAGGCGACCACCCGCCAGCCCGGATCGGTCATCTCGGAGACGAACACCAGCCCGGCGAAGACCGGGACCAGGACGAGCCGCAGCGCGGTCAGCCCGTTGGCCGCGTTCACCACCGGAACCGGGCCGACCCGGCCAGCCGGCGCCCCGTCCGTGACACCGGACCGCACCGGACCGACCTGCCCGGCCGCCACCCCGGTCTCCCCCGCCGGCGTCCCCGCGCCGGCGGACACCGGCTCCGCCGCCTCCGTCACGGCGTCATCCGGCCGCACTCGACGACACCCCACCGGCGGTAGGTCCCGCACCCGACGACACCCCACCGGCGGTACGTCGGGCCCCGGCCACGCCCCGGTCCACCCGCGTCGACCTCACCCGGCCCTCCGCGGAGCCGCCGAGATCATCCCGTCCGGTACGGCGATCAGGTCCACACCCTCGGTCCCGGTCACCGTCGCCCGCACCAGGTCACCGGGGCGCAGCGCGGCCAGGTCGACGGTGCCGTCGTCCGGGGCGACAAGTGTGGTGGAGCCGTCGACCTCGGGTGCCTGGTGGGCGGCGCGTCCCTCCACCACCCCGCCGTCGACCGAGTCGACAAGCACCTCGACCGTGGCGCCGATCCGTTCCTCGGCCCGCTGGGAGCAGAGTTCGTCGGCCAGCGCGGCCAGCTTGTCGTACCGGCGCTTGATCGTCGCCGCCGAGACCTTGCCAGGCAGGTCGGCGGCCTCGGTGCCGTCCTCGTCGCTGTAGTCGAAGACCCCGATGGCGTCCAGGCGGGCGGCGCTGAGGAACCGGACCAGCTCGTCGACGTCGGCCCGGGTCTCACCCGGGAAGCCGACGATGAAGTTGCTCCGCGCCCCGGCGTCCGGCGCCAGCTGGCGGGCCGAGGCGAGCAGCTCGAGGAACCGGTCGGTCGAGCCGAACCGCCGCATCCGGCGCAGCACCGGCTCACTCGAGTGCTGGAAGGAGAGGTCGAAGTAGGCGGCCACACCGGGGGTGGTGGCGATCGCCTCCACCAGGCCCGGCCGGGTCTCCGCCGGCTGCAGGTAGCTGGCCCGTACCCGGACGATGCCGTCCACCGCCGCGAGCTGCGGGAGCAGCTTCTCCAGCAGCCTCGGGTCGCCGAGGTCCTTGCCGTACGAGGTGGAGTTCTCGCTGACCAGCACCAGCTCCCGGACCCCCGACTTGGCCAGCCACTCCGCCTCGGCGAGCAGCTCGTCCGGGGTACGGGAGACGAAGGCGCCCCGGAACGCGGGGATGGCGCAGAACGCACACCGTCGGTCGCAGCCACTGGCCAGCTTCAGCGAGGCGACCGGACCGGAGTCGAGCCGCCGGCGCAGCACCGGACGCAGGTGGGCCGGGGTGTGCTCGTCGGTGAGCAGCAGACCGTCGGCGGGCCGGCCGGCCGGCGCGGCGGACCCGTCGGCCGCGCCGTGACCAGGGTGGGCGGTCCCGGCGCCTCCACCGTGACCGGGGACCACCACGCCGCTGCGTTGCCGGGCCACCGGGGTCAGCGGCAGCAGCTCCCGCCGGTCCCGGGGAGTGTGCGCGGGCAGTTCCGTGCCGGCGAGGACCGCGTCGAGCCGGGCCGCGATCTCGGGGTAGTCGTCGAAGCCGAGCACCGCCTGCGCCTCGGGCAGACTGTCGGCGAGCTCGCGACCGTACCGTTCGGCCATGCAGCCGGCCGCCACCACCTTCGCGCCGGTCTCGGCGGCGGCGAGCAGCGTCTGGATGGAGTCCTGCTTGGCCTTCTCGACAAAGCCGCAGGTGTTGACCAGCACCACGTCGGCGCCCTCGCCGTCGGTGCTCACCTGCCAGCCGTCGGCGTGCAGTCGGGCCGCCAACTCCTCGGAATCGACCTCGTTACGGGCACAGCCCAGGGTGAGCAACGCGACCCGGCGGCCGGCGGCTGAGGAGGAGGAAGACGTGGCAGACACCATCCGAGGGTACCGGTCGGACCTGACACGCCGTTCCGGGCGTACCGCCGGCACGAATCCGGACGGCGGGCGCTGTCGGGTTGTTACCGGGTCAACCGGTCGAGCAGGAACACCTCGCTGCCGGCCAGCCCGACCGAACAGAAGACGGTCACCTGGTCCGCCGTGTTCCGGCCGGGCCGGGTCCCGGCCAGCACCGCGCCCAGCGACAGCAGCCGTCCGGCGTACGGCTCGACGGCGGCGAGCATCGGCGGGTCGTACGCCCCGGCCTGGGCCGGCGAGTCGGTGACCAGGACGTCCGCCCGGTCCAGCAGGTCGGGCCCGAACTCGGCCCGCCCGACCTGTTTGAAGCCCACCAGGTTGACGTGACAGCCGGGGCTCAGGTCGGTGGCGGAGAGCACCGGGGTCGGGCTGGTGGTGGCGAGCACCACCACGTCCCGGTCGCGAACCGCCCGCCCCGGGTCCGGCACCGCCCGGGCGGGTACGCCGAGTTCCGCCTCGACCCGGGAGACCAGCTTCTCCCGGCCCGCCGGTGTACGGCTGAAGACGGTGACCTCCCGCAGCGGGCGTACCGCCGCGATCGCCCAGAGCTGGGTCCAGGCCTGGCGGCCGGCCCCGATCACCCCGACGGTGGCAGCCTCCGGCCGGGCGAGCGCGTCCACCGCCACCCCGCCGAGCGCCCCGGTACGCCGGGAGCCGATCTCCTCGCCGACACAGACCGCCCGGATCCGGCCGGTGCCGGCGTCGTGCAGCACCACCACCTGCTCGCCGTCGGGCCGGTCGAGGGTGTCGTACGAGCGGAAGCCGTACCAGTCGTCCCGCAGGTGCCCGGCGGTGAGCACCAGCCGTCCCCCGTCGAGTGGTGCGGAGACCCGGGGTGGGGCGAGCAGCCGGCCCTGCTCGGCGGCGACCAGGGCGTCCCGGATCGCCGTCACGGCGGTCGCGGCGTCCAGTCGCGCGGCGACCTCGGCGTCGGTGAGCAGCACGGTCATGTCGACCATCCTGATAGCTGAAGCCCGGTTGAGGTCAACCTGTGGCACCGTTCGGTGCCACCGCGACCGTGATCCCGGCGCCACCACCGCCGCGGTTCCGGCCCACCCCCAGGCAGCTACTCACTCGGGGCGGAGGGCAGCGAGGGCCTCCTCCAGTTCGTCCGGTTTGACCAGGACGTCCCGGGCCTTGGAGCCCTCGGACGGGCCGACGATGCCCCGCGTCTCCATCAGGTCCATCAGCCGGCCCGCCTTGGCGAACCCGACCCGGAGCTTGCGTTGCAGCATCGACGTGGACCCGAACTGCGAGGTGACCACCAGTTCGATCGCCTGCACCAGCAGGTCGAGGTCGTCGCCGATCTCCTCGTCGACCTTCTTCTTGTTGTCCTGTACCGGGGTCGTCACGTCCGGCCGGAACTCCGGCTCCCGCTGGTCCTTGCAGAACTTGACGATGTCGTTGATCTCACCCTCGGAGACCCAGGCGCCCTGGATCCGGACCGGCTTCGAGGCGCCCATCGGCAGGAAGAGCCCGTCACCGCGGCCGATCAGCTTCTCCGCGCCCGGCTGGTCGAGGATGACCCGGGAGTCGGCGAGCGAGGAGGTGGCGAAGGCGAGCCGGGACGGCACGTTCGCCTTGATCAGGCCGGTCACCACGTCGACCGAGGGCCGCTGGGTGGCCAGCACCAGGTGGATGCCGGCGGCCCGGGCCAACTGGGTGATCCGGACCACCGAGTCCTCGACGTCCCGGGGGGCGACCATCATCAGGTCGGCCAACTCGTCGACGATCACCAGCAGGTACGGGTACGGCCGGATCTCCCGCTCGCTGCCCGGTGGCGGGGTGATCTGGCCGGCCCGGACCTTGCGGTTGTAGTCGTCGATGTGCCGTACCCCGTTGGCGGCGAGGTCGTCGTAGCGCATGTCCATCTCGCGGACGACCCAGTCCAGCGCGTCCGCCGCCTTCTTCGGGTTCGTCACGATCGGCGTGACCAGGTGCGGGATCCCCTCGTAGCTGCTCATCTCGACCCGCTTCGGGTCGATCAGCAGCAGCCGTACCTCGTCCGGGGTGGCCCGGGACAGGATGGACACCAGTAGCGAATTCAGACAGCTCGACTTCCCGGCACCGGTGGCGCCGGCGATCAGGATGTGCGGCATCTTGGCCAGGTTGGCCACCACGAAGCCACCCTCGATGTCCTTGCCGAGCGCGACCAGCATCGGATGGTGGTCGGCGCTCGCCACCCGGGACCGGAGCACGTCGCCGAGCGCCACGTCCTCCCGGTCGCTGTTCGGGATCTCCACCCCGACCGCGCTCTTGCCCGGGATCGGGCTGAGGATCCGGACGTCCGGAGACTTGACCGCGTACGCGATGTTGCGGGACAGCTGGGTGATCCGTTCCACCTTGACGCCATGGCCCAGCTCGACCTCGTACCGGGTGACGGTCGGACCCCGGGTGAAGCCGGTCACCGCCGCGTCCACGTCGAACTGTTCGAAGACGCCGGTCAGCGCGGCGATCACCTCGTCGTTGGCCCGGCTGCGCGCCTTCGGGGCGCTGCCTGGTCGCAACAGGTTCGCCGGCGGCAGCGTGTAGTCGCCGGCCAGTCCGGTGAGGGCGAGCTGCTCGGCCCGGGTCGGCGGCGGGGAGTGCTCGGGCGGCTCGGGTGACTTCCGCGCGGCGCCGACCTTCGACCGGGCCCGGCGCGGCAGCACCACCGTGTCGTGGTTGGCCAGCTCGTCGGCGCCGGCGGGGTCGTCGGTGTCGTCGAGGGCAACCGGCTGCGGGCGCGTTGTCGGACGACGCCGGGCCGGGCGGCGGGCGGCGGAGTCCTCCTCCTCGTCGGACTCGGCCTGCTCCGTCCCGGGCTGGCCGAGCACGACCCCGGCGAGCAGCCCGAGCCGCTCCGGGATCTTGTTGATCGGGGTCGCGGTCACCACGAGCAGCCCGAAGAGCAGGAGCAGGACCAGCACCGGTACCGCCACCCAGGCACTGATCGCCTGCTCCAGGGGTCCGCCGATGCCGGCGCCGATCAGCCCGCCGGCATAGTCCCGCTCGGTGTTCGTGTCCGGGTGCTGGCCGATGTGCAGCAGGGCGGCGAAGCCGACGATCATCGCCGTCCAGCCGACCAGCCCCCGGCCCCGGTGCTCCGACTCCGCCGGGCTGCGCATCAGCCGGACCGCCCCGATCAGCAGCAGGATCGGCAGCACGATCGAGATCGCGCCGAAGAAGAGCCGGATGGTGTCGGCGAGTCGCCCACCGAGCGGCCCGGCCGAGGAGAACCAGACCGCGACCGCGCTGAGGATGGCGAGCCCGAGCAGGAAGAGCCCGGCGCCGTCACGGCGGTGTTCCGGGTCGAGGTCCTTCGCGGTCGCCGCCTGCCGGCCGACCGCCCGCATCGCCCAGCCGACGCTGTGGGCCAGCCCCATCCAGGACGCGCGCAGACCACGACCGAGCAGGGCGGCGGGGCCGGGTCGGGGTGGACGCCGGGCCGTGGCCCGGGTCCGACTGGTCTGTTTCCCCCGGTTGGCACTGGTACGGGTGGCCGCGCCAGTACGGGAGGTGGACCCGCTCCGGCGCCGGTTCGCCTGAGAGGAGGTACGGCCCGCCATGAGTTCACACGTTAGTGCGGGCCGTCGGGATTTCCTCGCATCTGCGGGTCGTGTCCGCTGATCCACGATGGAACGTCCGGCCGTTGGCCGGAGGACGCACACTCCGCCTACCATCACGGACGGACCACGAGCCGGCCAGGAGGTATCCGGATGCCCGGAGCGGAGTTTCAGGACGCGGCGGAACCGTCCGACATCGACCGTCGCCCGCAACGGTTGCGGCCGCTCAGCGACGAGTTGATCGCCAGCGTACTGGACGGTCGGGATCATCCGTACGAGACGGATCCGGACGGCGACCTCGTCGGCCGCTGGGACGACAGCGTCATCTACTTCATCCGCTGCGGCGCCGCCGGCGAACTGTTGCAGATCCGCACCATCGCGGCGACCAGTTTCCCCATCGACGACGTGCCCCGGCTGTACGCGTTCTGCAACGCCTGGAACCGGGACCGTTTCTGGCCCAAGGCGTTCGTGCACGTCAACGACGACGGCAGCGTCCGGGTCTGCGGCGAGGTCGTCACCGACCTGGAGCACGGGGTCACCCCGGCACAACTCGACCAGTTGCTGGGCTGCGGCATCCTGACCGGGGTGCAGATGTCGAAGGCCGTCGCGGAACTGGCCCGCTGACTAGACTCGCCGAATCGCCAGGCCACGCCCACGGTCGCGGGCGGGCACGCCGCCGGAATCCCAGTGAGGAGAGTCGTCATGACCCTGTCCCGCCGGGGCACCCTGTGACCCGCGACGAACTGCTCGCCGCCCTGGCCGCGGCCCGGGACCTGCCGGACGGCGAGGAGAAGGTCGCGGAACTGGACCGGATCATCGCGCACGCCGACGCCGCGGCCGACGTACGGCTCGGGATCGCCGGCCGGCTGGCGCTGATCGAGGCGCACAACTACCACGCCGAACGGTGGCGGATGCTGGAGCCGTTCGAGTGGTGCCTCGCCGCCCACGACCGGGACCCGGGCCTGTTCGCGCCGGCCGACGCCGAACTGCTGCGCTGGTACCACAAGTGGGCGGTTTCCGCGCTGCGGGACAGTTCCCGGATGGAACGGGCCCGGGCCGAGGCGACCCTCGACGACCTGGACCGGCGGCTGCGCGCCGACGGGCACAGCCGGCACGCCGTCTACAGCCTGCGCTGCCGGATCGCGGACCACGTCGGCGACCAGACCGCCGCCCGGCACTGGTTCACGCAGTGGCGGGCCGCCCCGCGCGACGAGTTCAGCGACTGCGCCGGCTGCGACCCGGCGAACCAGGCACGGCTGCTGGCCGGGTGGGGCCGGTGGGCCGAGGCGGTCGAGGTGGTCGAGCCGGTCCTCTCCGGTGTCGTCGGCTGCCCCGAGCAGCCGGCCCGGGCGCTGGCCGCGATGCTGGTGCCGTACCTGCGGCTCGGCCGGTACGACGAGGCCGCCCGGGCGCACGTGCGGGCGTACCGGCGGCACCGGCGGGAACGGGACGCGTTTCCGTTCCTCGCCGACCACCTGCGGTTCTGTGCGCTGACCGGACACCACGAACGCGGGCTGGAGATCCTCGCCCGGCACCTCGGCTGGCTCGACCGCCCGTACGACGAGAGTTCCGCGATGGAGTTCGCCGCCGCCGGCGCCCTGGTCTGCCGGCTGGCCGGAGCGGCCGGCTTCGACCGCTACCCGGTCGACCGGCCGGCGCACGGCGAACGGCTCGCCGCCCGGCTGACCGTGGCCGCGCTCGAGGCCGACCTGGTGGCCACCGCCCAGGACCTCGCCGGCCGGTTCGACGCCCGGAACGGGACGAGTCACCAGTCCGGTCGGATGGCGGGTTGGCTGGCCGAGCGGCCGGTGACCGACCCGGTGCCGCTGCCACCGGACGGCCCCGCCGACGACTGGGCGACCGCCGGCCCGATCCCGCCGGAGGGCTGGACGGCACAGGTCGTTCCGCTCAGCGTGACGGCGGTGGTCGACGTGCTGGAGCAGCGCAACGACCACTACGCGGTCGCCCCGGACGGTACGGTCGGCGGCCGGTGGGGCGACGCGGTGATCCGGTTCCACCGGGTGGGTGAGCGGGGCGAGATCCTGCACGCCGAGGTGCTGGCCCTGCGCCGGCTGCCGGCCGACCGGCTCGCCGAGGCGTACGAGTTCTGCAACGCCTGGAACCACGACCGGCTGCTGCCGAAGGCGTACGTGCGGGAGAGTGACGACGGTGAACTGATCCTCGCCGGTGACGTCACCACCGACCTGGAGCACGGCGTCTCGGCCGGTCAGCTCCGGGTCCTGGTCACCGCGGCGCTGGCCACCGGGGCCGAGTTCGCGGCCGCGGTCGACGCGCTGCCCTGACCGGGCGGCGCCGCTCGCCGGGTACGGCGCAGCCGGTACAGCAGCCCGGCCCAGGAGATCAGGACAACCACCGCGACCAGCGCCTGGGCGAGCGCGGCGTACCGCTCGGGATAGATCACGCCCTCGACGTACCGGTCGATGAAGCCGCGGCCGACACCGGACTCGCCGGCCTGGCGCCGCGACCAGTGTTCGAGGTAGGTGAGCGGGCAGGTGATCCGGGCGGCGACCACCGTCACCCCCCAGACGGCGGCCGCCAGGTGCAGCCAGACCGTCCGGGGCCACCGCCAGGCGAGGAAACCACCGCCCACCAGGTAGGCCAGGAAGCCGAAGTGCAGTGCCAGCACCACCGAGGTCAACAACCGGAAAACCATCGCCCCTCCGTTCCGGGGCAAAGGCTAGCCAGCGGACCGGCCGGTCGACCGGGTACGGGTACTCAGAGCGGCCTGGCTAGTGTTCTGTCTCAGTTTTGAGTAGTCGCTTGTTGGAGGGCTACTCGTCCACGTCGGACCTTGGCCAGGATCGATTCGGCGGTGGCGGTCCACACGAACGGCTTCGGGTCGTCGTTGTGCACGC
>NZ_JBDPMH010000057.1:0-21186 GCF_039871735.1 Plantactinospora sp. B24E8 | reverse complement strand
TCAAACTCTCCAACAAAAACTTGGAAAATCAAACCCAGCAACAAATTAAACACTTGCTGCCAAACAAACAATTTGGCACTGGCTTATCAAGCACCCTGTTGAGTTCTCAAAGAACAAACACACACCGTTTGCGTTCCCACTTCGTGGGATTGCCTCCGGGGCAACTTGTCCAGGTTACCCGGTCGACTTCGCAGTGTCAAGGTCTTCTCAACCTTGTCCGCATCGCCCGAGTTTTCCCCGCGTCAACGTACACCACCAGGTGGTGGACGATCTTTCGGGGAGGAGTCCCGCAGACCGGCCGGTGTCGCTTCTCAGCGCACCCGCCCGGCTCCTGCCGGCCTCGAATACTTTACCCGGTTGGTCTCGCAATCTCAAGTCGACTCTCGCCGACCGAGCGCACCACCCGATCCCGGCCCTGTTCGGTATCGCCACCCAGACCCGGTGCTCGCGGCCGGCCTTCCGTCCGGTGTCCCGCTTGCAGAGAGAAAGTTACGCCTCTGGCGCGCCAGGCGCAAATCGACACGTCTCTCCGCGTCGTACACGAGGAATTCCTCCTCCGCGACGACTTCGTCCCGCCGCGGTAGGCCCGGCTGTCCCGGTCGTCATGCCAGAGTGTGAGGCATGGCCGTGCGACCGAGCGGGTTCGATGTCCTTGCCCAGGACAGCCTCTCCGCTCTCCTCCTGCCCTTCTGGCAACTGGTGATCGGTGGCTTCGTGCTGCTCGCGCTGGTCACGTCGGTACACCGGCTGGCCCGCAGAGGACGGTCCCGGATGACCACCGGACTCCTGGTGACCGCCTCGGTGATCGTCGGCCTGGCGGTGGTCGGCGTACTGCTGCAGTAGGCCGCACCACGGCTGCCGGTGCCGCCGGAGGAGAACCGCGGGCCCCGTGGCACACACCCACCGAGGCGTCGGAAACCCTCGCCGAGGTCGGTGCCGGCGTTCAGAGACGGCGGTTGGCCAGGCTGGGCAACTCCGCGCGGATGCTCCGCAACCGGTCGAGATCCAGGTCGACCACCACCGTGCCGACCGTGTCCGGCGCCTGGCCGAGCACCGTACCCCAGGGGTCGATCACCATGCTGCGCCCGAAACACGTACGGCCCGGATCGTGGTCGCCGATCTGGGCCGCGGCCGCCACGAAACACTGGTTCTCGATCGCCCTGGCCCGCAGCAGGACCTCCCAGTGGTCCCGACCGGTGTGCAGCATGAACGCGGCCGGCACCACCAGCAACTGTGCCCCACCGGCCACGGCCAGCTGGCGGTAGAGCTCCGGGAAGCGCAGGTCGTAACAGATGGACAGACCGACGCGTACGCCGTCGACGTCCACCACGACCGGGTCGGTGCCGGCGGCGACGGTCTGCGACTCCAGGTACGAGACGCGGCCGGGGATCTCCACGTCGTACAGGTGGATCTTCCGGTACGTCGCGGCCAGGTTGCCCGACCGGTCGAAGACCAACGAGGTGTTGTACGTGTGCGACGGGTCCGGCCCGATCTCGTGGAAGGAGCCGGCGAGCACCCACATGTTGTGCTGCCGGGCGAGGTCGGCGAAGAAGGCGGCGAACTCGCCCTCCACCGACTCCGGCTCCGGCATCCCCCGGCCGGGTCCGAGATAGTCGACGTACTCGGGAAGGATCGCCAGGTCGGCGCCGGCGGCAGCGGCTCTGCCCAGCAAATCGGCGGCGGTGGCCAGGTTGGCCTTCCGGTCGTCGCGGGAGTTCAGCTGACAGACGGCGACGCGCATGCGCTGAGCCTACGGTGACGGCGTCAAGCCGGGAAGGCGGTACGAAGCACGGCCCGCCTCCGGAAAGCCGGTGGCGGGCCGTGGAGAGGCCTTGACGACGGTACGGGCCGTCAGGCCGACTTCTCCTCGCGGTCGCGACGGGCCCGGCGGCCGGTGAACTCACGCGGCACGATCGTCGGGTTGACGTTCTCCAGGACAACACCCCGGGTGATCAGGACCCGTGCCGCGTTCGGGTTGCTGGGCACCTCGTACATGACCGAAAGCAGGACCTCTTCGAGGATGGCCCGCAACCCGCGGGCGCCGGTGCCGCGCAGCATCGCCTGGTCGGCGATCGCCTCCAACGCGGCCGGCTCGAACTCCAGCTCGACCCCGTCGAGCTCGAAGAGGCGTTGGTACTGCCGGACCAGGGCGTTGCGTGGCTCGGTGAGGATCCGGACCAGGGCCTCCCGGTTCAGACTCCGGACGTTGGTGATCACCGGTAGCCGGCCGATGAACTCGGGGATCAGGCCGAACTTGAGCATGTCCTCCGGCATCACCTGGCCGAAGATGTCGTCGGTCGACCGCTCCGACACCGAACGCAGGTGGGCGCCGAAGCCGAGCCCGCCCTGGCCCGTCCGGGCCTCGATGATCTGATCCAGTCCCGCGAACGCCCCACCACAGATGAACAGCACGTTGGTGGTGTCGATCTGGATGAACTCCTGGTGCGGGTGCTTACGGCCGCCCTGCGGCGGCACGTTCGCCACGGTGCCTTCCAAGATCTTGAGCAGGGCCTGCTGCACGCCCTCGCCGGAGACGTCCCGGGTGATCGACGGGTTCTCCGACTTACGGGCGATCTTGTCGACCTCGTCGATGTAGATGATCCCGGTCTCGGCCCGCTTGATGTCGTAGTCGGCGGCCTGGATCAGCTTCAGCAGGATGTTCTCGACGTCCTCACCGACGTAGCCCGCCTCGGTCAGGGCGGTCGCGTCGGCGATGGCGAACGGGACGTTGAGCATCCGGGCCAGGGTCTGTGCGAGGTGTGTCTTGCCACACCCGGTCGGCCCGATCAGCAGAATGTTCGACTTGGCCAGCTCGACCGCGTCACCGGAGCCGGGGCCGCCGGCGGACTCCGCCTGAATCCGCTTGTAGTGGTTGTAGACCGCGACCGAGAGCGCTTTCTTGGCCTGGTCCTGTCCCACGACGTACTGGTCGAGGAACTGGCAGATCTCCATCGGCTTGGGAAGCTCTTCCCACTTCACCTCGCCGGACTCGGCCAGCTCCTCTTCGATGATCTCGTTGCAGAGGTCTATGCACTCGTCACAGATGTAAACCCCGGGCCCCGCGATGAGCTTCTTGACCTGCTTCTGCGACTTACCGCAGAAGGAACATTTGAGTAGGTCGCCGCCGTCGCCGATCCGTGCCACCTACGTTCTCCCTGCGCTCATCGGCCGGCCCTGAACGGCCCTGGCCTACGGACGGTACGCCCCGTCGGTTCCTCGCCGGCCGGTTCCGACCGGCGGTGGGCGGTACAGAACCGACGTTACCCGCTGCGCGAGGTTTCTCCGACCCCCAAAACGGGTGTGTCAGGGGTCGGCCGTCGTACGCGACGTCCGGCCGGCCCCTGACCCGGGTTGATCAGCTCGCCGAGTTGGCCGCGAGCAGGCCCTTCTTACGGCTGGTCAGGATGGTGTCAACCAGCCCGTACTCGCGGGACTCCTCGGCCGTCATGAACTTGTCACGGTCGATGTCCCGGCGGACCCGCTCGATCGGCTGGTTGGAGTGCCGAGAGAGCATCTCCTCCAACTGGGTCCGCATCCGGAGGATCTCCCGGGCCTGGATCTCGATGTCCGAGCCCTGCCCGTAGCCGCCCTCGGTGGCCGGCTGGTGGATGATGATCCGGGAGTTCGGCAGCGCCATCCGCTTGCCCGGCGTACCGGCGGCGAGGAGCACCGCGGCGGCACTGGCCGCCTGCCCGAGGCAGACGGTCTGGATGTCCGGGCGGACGTACTGCATCGTGTCGTAGATCGCCGTCATGGCCGTGAACGACCCACCGGGCGAGTTGATGTACATGATGATGTCGCGGTCCGGGTCGGTCCCCTCCAGCGTCAGCAGCTGGGCCATCACGTCGTTGGCCGACGCGTCGTCCACCTGCACGCCGAGGAAGATGATCCGGTCCTCGAAGAGCTTGTTGTACGGGTTCGACTCCTTGACGCCGTACGACGTGCGCTCGACGAAGGAGGGGAGGACGTACCGGTTGTGCACCGGCTGGAAGCCGGACGACAGCATGGTCGGGTCGGTCATCGTCAAGCTCCTCAGTTCAGGGTCCCGGCGCCTTCCGGAACCTGGGCGGCTCCGGTGATCACCTTGTCGATGAAGCCGTAGTCCTTGGCCTCGTTCGCGGTGAACCAACGGTCACGGTCCGAGTCGGCCTCGATCTGCGCCTGGTCCTGGCCGGTGTGGTGAGCCACCCGCTCCTGGAACATCCGCTTCGTGTAGAGCATCTGCTCCGCCTGGATGGCAATGTCGGACGCCGTACCACCCATGCCACCCGAGGGCTGGTGCATCATGATCCGGGCGTGCGGCAGCGCGTACCGCTTGCCCTTGGTGCCGGCGCAGAGCAGCAGCTGGCCCATGGAGGCCGCCATGCCCATGGCGACGGTGGAAACGTCGTTGTCGATGAACTGCATGGTGTCGTAGATCGCCATGCCGGAGTAGACCGAGCCACCCGGCGAGTTGATCCACAGGTTGATGTCGCGGTCGGGGTCCTCCGCCGCGAGCAGTAGCAGCTGTGCGCAGATGCGGTTGGCGACCTGGTCGGTCACCTCGCTGCCCAGGAAGATGATCCGCTCCTTGAGCAGGCGGTTGTAGACCGAGTCGTCGAGGTTGCCACCGAACGCGTCCCCACCGCGGGCTTCGAGCACCCGCATGGGCATAGCTGAGAAGTCTGAACCAGTCATGGCAGCCCTTCGCTCTCCGTGCCGTCTTAGGCCCGACACTAACCGCTGACCGGGGCCGGAACGCCCCGGTCCGGGCACTGTTCGCTATCAGCGCAGTTGCCGCGCCGGGTCAGTCGGGGTCAGTGCGCGTGGTCGTGGGCGTCGGCGCTGGCAGCGCGGATCTCGTCCAGGCTGATCTGGGCGCCGGCCGCGTCGGTGATCTTGATCCGCTCCATCACCAGCGCGAGCGCCTTGCCGCGACGGACGTCGCCGAAGATCGCCCCGGCGGTGCCGGACCGGACCAGCTGGTCGTAGTACTGCTGCGGGGCCACTCCGGCGTGCTGCGCCCGGTGCACGATCTCGTGACCGAACTCGTCGTCGGTGACCTGCACCTCCTCGGCGTCCGCCAGGGTGTCGAGCAGCAGCTGGATCTTGACACCCTGGGTGGCCGCCTCGGCCAGCTCGGCGTCGATCTGCTCCTCGGTCTTCTCCTCGGCGGCGAGGTACTCCTCCAGCGAGGCGCCGATCCGCTCCAGCTGGTCGACCATCGCCTGCTTGCGGTGCTCGACCTCCTCACGGACCACACCCTCCGGAGCCGGCACCTCGGCAGCCGCGACCAGCTGCTCCAGGGCACGGTCCCGGGCGGCGTAGATCTGCTCGACCTTCTTGCCCCGGGTGATCCGCTCCCGGACGTCGCCACGGAGCTCGTCGAGGGTGTCGAACTCGCTGGCCAGCTGCGCGAACTCGTCGTCGAGGGCGGGCAGTTCCTTCTCCTTGACGGTCCGGACCGTCACCGCCACGTCCGCGTCCCGGCCGGCGAAGTCCCCGCCGACCAGCTGGGTCACGAAGGTCGTCGACTCGCCGGCGGCGAGGCCGACCAGGACCTCGTCCAGCCCGGGCAGGAGCTGCTTGCTGCCGACCTCGTGCGAGATGTTGGTGGCCGAGCCGCCCGGCACCTCCTCGCCGTCGACCGTCGCCGCCAGGTCGATCTGCACGTAGTCGCCCTCCTGGGCGGCCCGCTCGACCGTCTTCAGCGTGGCGAACCGCTCCCGCAGGCTGCTGACCTGGGCGTCGATCTCGCTGTCGTCGATCTGCAGCTCGTCGACGGTCACCTCGATGGTGGCGAGGTCGGGCAGCGTCAGCTCGGGGCGTACGTCGACCTCGGCGGTGAACTTCAGCGCGTCGCCGTCGGTGAACTCGGTGATCTCCACCTCGGGCCGGCCCAGCGTCTTCACGTCGTGCTCACGGACCGCGGCGAGAATGTTCTCCGGGATGGCGTCCTGGACGGCCTCGTTCAGCACCGTGCCGCGGCCGACCCGCTGGTCGATCACCGCCGACGGCACCTTGCCGCGCCGGAAGCCGGGCACGTTCACCTGCGAGGCGATCTCCCGGTACGCCTTCTTGAGGCTCGGCTCGAGCTCGACGAACGGCACCTCGATGGCGAGCCGCACGCGCGTCGGGCTCAAAGTCTCGACGGTGCTCTTCACAGGCGTACTCCTTGACGGATCTCGATCTTGATTCTGGGCCGGATTCAGCCCATCGAGTGTAGGCGAGCCGGCGTGGCTGCCCGGCGGCACGGGGTGGGCATGCTCACGCCGTGCCGGCGGACGACAGTCGGGGTGGCGGGATTTGAACCCACGGCCCCTCGCTCCCAAAGCGAGTGCGCTACCAAGCTGCGCCACACCCCGTGGCGTGGAAGAGTGTATGCCTCCACGCCCGGGTCGCGCCCGCCCGGTCTCCGCCCGCCCCTTCCGTGTCGTCCCGATCCAGCTCAATCCGGGCGTACGGGGAGCGCGTGCGTCGTCGTACGCCAGGCTTTGATCTTGGCTGGTCGGGGCTGCGGGGAGCGCCCGCCACCGCGCCCAGCGGGCGACGGGAGGCGGTGATCGGCGACGCCACCGGCATACCCGGTACCCACCCGGAAGGGTGACCGGTTAGGCTAGCGGTCGCGTCCCGGGTGACTGGGGCGAGCGCGGGCGTAGCTCAATGGCAGAGCTTCAGTCTTCCAAACTGACGGTGCGGGTTCGATTCCCGTCGCCCGCTCCACAACCTCCGGCTCAGGTCAGCGGCGTTTTCGCCGAACCTGGGCCGACCTGTTTCCCGCCCTGATCGATCTTGCGGGCCAGCCGCGTGCCATTAGCCGACACGGGCCGGTACGGCAGCTGGCCCGTCGTCCGGGTCGGAGCCCCTTACGCCGCCGCCCAGTCGACCGCCCGCCGCCAGTTGCCGGAACGCAACACCGCACCCTTCTCCCCCGGAGCGGTCAACCGCCCTTCCTCATCGAGGCAGAACGGCGACCAGCAGTAGCGACATCAGACCTCGACGAGGCCGCAGCGCTCATCTGCGCCGGGCTTCGGGAACTCGCACAGCCCCTGGCAGTGCCGGGCGACAGCAGCAACCAGCAGCAGACGACGACCGACGCCCAGGCAAGGTAGATGAGCATCACTGGCGGCAACCGATGGTCGCGGCATGTGCCGAAACGCTCTTTGTTGGGGTCAAAGCGGCCGGAAAGCAGGCTGCGGCGGCCTGCTCCGGGCTGGTGGCGACCTCCGGCCGGCGCCGGGCGAGGACAACGCCCTCATCGTCACCGATAAGACGCGGCGACGACTGCCTCGCGGACTGCCCGCTCGTACTGGTTGCGGCGGAACACGAAGGGCCCGAAGCTCCCGTAGTCGCGCTGGGTGCGGTGCGGCTGAGCGAAGCCCCGCCACGTCACCAGGTCGCCGGCGGCGCCAATGTGGGCTTCGAAGGGCCAGCAGCCGACCTCGCCGCAGTTACAACCAAGGAGGGCGACAGAGCCTCGCTTGGCCCAGTAGGCAGAGTCGGGTAGTCCCGTGAGATAGGCGGCGAGGTCGCCGAAGTCGAAGTGGTCGAGGACGATCCCGGCATACTCGCCGGGCGCGTCGTAACCGGCCGCGTGCTCGAAGCCGGTGGCCAACTCCACGAGGCTCACGTTGTCGACGTACGGCAACAGCTCGCGGCCCGGGTCGGGGCCATCGCCCCACGGACGGACCTCGAAACGGACCTGGCGGATGAGCTGTGGGGTCGGCACAACGCCAAGTTTGCCGGCGACCACAACGTACCCGTGATCAGCCGGGCGGTACGACCCGCTCGACCGGGCTGTGGCGGTCACGACCGCAGGCGGTCGAAAGTGCTGCTCCAACCCTGGTGCTGGACCCGGACTACCGACATATAGATTCCGGAACTCGTCGTCGTAGTCGATGTCGTCGATCCACCGGACGTTCCGCCTCATCTGGTCGGCAGCCAGGAAGACGGCCCCGTAGGCGGGCTCCCCGAACACCGTGCGGTAACTCTCGCCGCGGGCCGGCGCGGCCCACCTGCCTTCCCGCATCACATCGAGCATGGCGGGTGGGAGGGGGAGCCCGTCGGCGTACACGGGGCCGATGTTAGTTGTCGATGTCGTAGCCGGACCGACCGTGCCGATACACCTGCGCCAAGCCCTGGCCGTCGGACCGGAGCCTCGACGCCGGTCGGCCGTCATCCCCTGACGTGCCCGGTATCTTGGCGTCGTGCATGACGAACCGGGGCCGGGACTCCACAACGGGGAGGAGCGCGGAGCGACGTTCGAGGATCTGGCTGCTTTCCTCCAGCGGCCTGAACCCGACGGGTACCCGGTCCAGGTTGTACGCGAGTGTGTGTGCCGCTCGTGCGGAGGCCGGGCGTTCGAGGTCGCCGTCATGGCGGACGAGGCCGCCCGGCGGACATGCCTCGCGTGCCGGGAGACCGAGTTCATCGCCGACAGCGAGGAATACTGGGACGACGACGCTGAAGCCGACTACTGCTGCGCCTGTCTGTGCGGTGGTGAAGAGTTCGCGGCCGCCGTCGGATTCTCGCTGCGGGAGGACGGGGATGTCCGCTGGGTCTACGTCGGGCTCCGCTGTCTGGCCTGTGGTGCGCTCGGCCTCTACGAGGACTGGAAAATCAACTATGGCCCAAGCGCGTTCCTGCTCGATCGGGCCTGAGCCGGTTTCCCGGTCGGGGAACTACCTGTCCGCTGAGACAATCCGAGGCTGCCAGCCCTGACGGATCCCGCCGGTTGGGGAGGACGCGGTTCTCTCGTCCCTACCGCGACTCAGACCAGGCCTCCACGGCCGCGGCGAACTGGGCGACCGGAAGCCTCACGACAACCGGATCACCCGACGATCCGCTCCTCGACACCGCGAGCCCGAGCAGCGCGAGATCTCCCGCGCGCAGCCGCGACCGGGTCTGCTCGCAGGTCTCCTCGACGATCGGCGCCTCCTCGTCGCGCTCCCAGGCCGCGACGGCAGTCGCGGCCAACTCCCCGGGAACCAGGCATTCCACGTACGGGACGGCGGAGGCCAGCTGAGCGCCGATCCTGCGGAGGACCTCGACGTCCTCCCGGTATCGGCGGTACTCCGGTGGCTCACCCATGCCGGCAGCGTACGCGGGACCTATCGCAGCGCCCGCCCTGAACCGCACTGCACCCTGCGGACCAGGTACGCCTCCTGCACCAGGAGGCGCATCAGCTGTTCGCGATCCATGGCGTCGACGTTGGCGGATGTGGCCGCGCGCCTGGCCGCCGATCGCGGCCTCGTCTGCTTCGACCCGCAGCTGGAGCGACTGTGTCCGGGCCCGGTCAGGAGCGTCAGCCTGGGCATCACGGTCAGCCGAGGAGGCGGTGAGCCCAGTACAGCTGACCATCAGGTCCCATGTACACGAAGGCGACCAGCAGGTCCGACACGGCGACCGGAGCCGTGGCGATCAGGGGTTCTGCCGGTTGCCGCCGTGCGTCGGGGAAGATGCCGACGAAGGTCACCGGTGTCGCGTCGGGCGTCGTAACGTGGATCGAAGTTCCGCTGGTCGTCCAGACGCCGTCGACCTCCTGTCCGGCGATGCCTCGCAACCAGGGATAGCGGTCGGCGGCCTTCTGCAGGTATCCGTGTGACCCCATGCTTACCGCGTCCTGCCTGGGTGACGCGAGCCCGAAGACAGTGGGCTTGAGCTGGGTGCGTTTGTCCAGGACGACGATCCAGAACGTGGCGCCTCTTCGCAGCTCGGCGGGTGGCCGCCAGGAAACCCGTCCCAACACCAGTTGGTCACCGACGTCCGCATGTGGTGCGGGCTCCGCCCCGAGCGCGGCGGCGGCCCCCTCGTTGTCGACGAGCTCCAGCGTGGCGGTCAACGCAAGAACCTCCGGACCGTACGGCGCCCGGTTGTGCCACCAGCGCCAACCCGCGAACCCCGAGGTGCCGAGCACCAGCACCAGCACGGTGAGGCCCGCCTGGATCCGCCGTCGCCGCCGCATGGCCAGGAGTACAGCACATTCCGCCACGCCCACGGGTGCTTCAATCGTCTCCGTGCGGACCTGGAGTTCGGCGGCGTACGAGCTGCTCGGCGGGACGGCTGGTCGGCCCGACGAGCCGGATGGTCCGCTCGCCCAGCTCGAACACCACATCGGCGGACCGTTGCCGGCCGCCGTCCGGGAGTGGTTCCGGTACGGCGGCGCCGACCGGGCCGCCGCCCTCGGCGACGACCTGCTCACCCGTACCCGGGACCTCACCGGGCCTGACGTCGACCGCTTCCTTGCGGCCGGTCACCTGCTGCTCGGCACCGACAGTCAGCGCTGCTGCCGGTGGGTTGTCACCATCTCCCCCGGTGACGACGACCCACCGGTGTACCTGGTCGACCCGGATGATCAGGCATGCGCGACCCTCACCCGGTACGCGGACAGCTTTTCCGCCTACACGTTCTCGTGCGTCTGGGACGCGACCCTCTGGCGCAACGACCCGTTGACCGGCTTCGACCATCCACGTCCACCGGACGTCGTCGGCCGGCTGGCAGAACGGCTCACCGTGTTGCCGACCACGTACGGCTGGGCGATGAACCAGTCCTGCGACGCGGTGTACCGGTTCGGCGGCGAGGCGGAGGTCGCGTTGGCTGTTGTGGGTGACACCGCCGTCTGGAGTGCGATCCACGCGCCGTCGCCCGCGCTCCGGCGCCGTCTGGCGGACGTCGTCGGCATCCCGGGCGATGGGCAGGTTCCACACCGGCGGCGATCGACCTGAGGGGCAGATTGCCCTTTCCGGCAGATGCCGGATGCCAGCCGGCCTTCTCGGAGGGCAACCGGTACCCGTCGACGGATCACGGTGCCGGCACGGCGGCCCCACGAGCCGTCGACGGGTCACAGGTGTGGCGTCGCGCCCGACCGGGCGAACTCCTCGACCGCACGGAGCAGACCAGCGAGAAAGGTCGCCAGGTCCGGCGCCGCCATCCCGAAGCACGGGTCGTCCGAGGTGTAGACACCACCGACGACCTGACCCGCTGGAAGCCGGTAGACGGGCGCCCCGACCGGCGTCGCCAGTGCGTACCGGGTGCCACCGCCGTCGCTGGCGAACACGACCACGTCGGCGTCGTGCCGACCGCGTACCTGCCGGAGGTCACCACCGGCCAGCTGCGCCACGCTGTGGAGGAAAAACCCGTTACCCACGTCCGGCAGGTCGACCGCGCCGACCACCGCGTACAGCTTCCTCAGGTCGGCGGGAATGGCCAGGCCGGCGGCGGCGACCAGAGCGACACCGGCCGTCTCCGGCTCGCTGACGCCGTTGTCGCCGGGCGGATATCCGTAACGCGTCTCGAAGTCGAGGATGGCGGCGGCAGTCGCCGTCCTTAGCGCCGCCCGCCAGGTCCGCCACCAGCCCAGATCCGTGACGGCGTTGCCGGCGGCCGGCGGGTCGAGGGAGTCCATGACAGCGACGGTACGTCGGACGCGCCCCGGAGGCGGCGGCGCGGGACAGGGATGGACCGCGCCAATGCTGCTACGACCGCACCGGCCTGGCTCAGCCGATGTGCAGCAGCAGCACCTCGTCCTCGCCGAGCCGGGCGACGCTGTCGTGCAACAGGGTCAGCCCGTCCAGTCCCGCCTGGCCGCTCTCCTCGAACTCCAGCCCCATCTCCGTGAAGTGGTCCGCCAGCTCCGCCGCCACATGTCCGGCCGGGTCGAGCTGGCGCAACAGCTCCTCGTTGCCCGAGGTAATCAGGCTGATCAGGCCGTACGTCTCGGAGATCGCCACGGCCTCGGCGTCGAACTCGGCCGACTCCAGGTCCACGTCGCGATCATCCAGATAGGTCAATACGTGCAGCATGCAGTAACCCGACCAGTCGTAGCTCGTCGCCAGCCCGCGTCCGTGCTCAGCCAGGTAGCCGCGGAACGCGGCCGGCGACGTCCGGGCCAGCCGGGCGAGCTCCGGCACGTCGCCGCGATGCAGCAGGGTCAACGACGCGATGGCGGACAACCGGCACCGTCCTATCCACGATTGCGCGCCCCAACGATCCTGACGCACGGCCACGGTAGGCGACGGCACCGACAACAACGGTCAGGCGAGTGCGAGGCGGAGGACGACCTCGCCGTGGTCGTCGTGCTCGCCGGTCTGGCTGAAGCCGAGACGCCGGTAGAAGCCGGCCGGGCCGTCCTCCCCCGGTACGTGGCTGGTCAGTAGTTCCGTCGCCCCCTCCGCCCGGATCAGTTCCACGATCTGGCGTACGACCTGCTGCCCGTAGCCGCGACCCTGGTGCCGCTCGTCGATCAGCAGTTTCCACAGGAACCACGGGCCGAGGATCTCCGGCGGCTGCGGTGGCACGTTCCAGCTCACCATCACGAAGCCGACCGGCTCGTCTCCGGCGTAGACGGCGCGGTACCAGGGTCGGGCCTGCGGGTACTCGGCGGCCTCGGCCAGTGAGTCCGGCACCGAGCTGACAAAACGCTCCTGTTCCGGTGCGACCCGCAGGGCGAGGACAGCGGCGCGGTTCTCGGCGGTGATCTCCCGCAGCGTCACGGTCATGGCTGGCAGGCTAGCCGCAGACCGGCTCACGGCGGGGGTCAGCTCGCGCCGTCGGTCAGCTCGCGGAGGTGGCGCAGGCCGGCGCGTCCGTCCAGCACCACCTCGCCGAGCGGGGCGAACCCGGTGTGCCGGAGCACGGCAAGCGACGCCGGATTGTCGAGGGCGGCCGAGGCGTAGAGGCGCCGCAGCCCGTACGCGTCCCGGGCCAGCGCGCAGACCTGTCGTACGCCGTCCTTCGCCATCCCCCGCCCGGACACCCGTTCGGCCACCCGGTAGCCGAGCTCGGCACTGCCGTCGGCGATGTCGACGAGGTTGAACCGGGCCAGCACAGCGCCGTCGTCGTCCACCAGGACATGGAACTGGCAGGCGCCGGTGGCCTGTTCGGCGAGGAGAGCGCTGTGCCGGTCGGCGAATCCGGTGAAGTAGTCGTCGCCCCGATCCGGCACCGAACGCGCGAAGTAGGCTCGGTTCTGTCGCTCGAAGTCGAGCAGTGCCGGGGCGTGACGTGCGGCGAGCCGCTCGAGTTCGGGCATCGGATCACGGTAACAACCGCGGTTGGTGCCGCGCCGGTTCCGGCCCGTCCGCCGGGCTGCTGTCGTCCGTACCGGTGGGCGGTGGCGGTGGCGGCTGTTCGGTGGTCAGGGCTGCTGGGCGGCCAGCATCGGCACCAGGTGCGTCTTGCGCAGGAAGAGCTCGCCGGTCCAGCCGACCCCGGCGGCGAAGCCGATCCCGTACCGCCGGGCGATCCGCTGCTGCCAGTCGGGGTCGGTGACGGCGAGCAGGCTCGCCGAGGCGGCCAGGTCCGCCAGGTTCACCACCAGTACGTCCAGCCCCAGCCTGCCCCGCACCCGGTGGTACGCCGGCCAGAAGTCGTCACGGTCGGCGAGTGCGGACGCGCCCGGCGCCTCCAGTTGCGCCAGTCCGAGTCGGGCCACCCGGTGGGTGAAGACCTTGACGTCGGCCGCGAGGACAGCTTCGGTCGGGCCGTCGACCAGCCGGGCCCGGGCGGCCCGTAACCGAGTCGCGAGGGTGTCGCCGCAACTGGTCAGGGTGTCGAGCCGGTCGTACGCGGCCCGGTCCCGGGCGGTGGTCGAGGGTGCCACGAACTCGAGGGTGTTGCTGAGGATGCCGCCCTGGAGCAGCACCGCGACCGCCGGACCGGGTCCCGCGCCGCGCTCGGCGTACCGCTCGGCGATCAGGGTGCAGGCCGCGCCGACGTACTGGTTGTCGATCCGGGCGTGTGGGAAGGCCGAGGGGTTGCCGCCGGGATGGTGGTCGATCACCATCCGGACCAGTGCGGGGCGGACCCAGGTCGGCAGCTGCTCCGGGTGGTGGGTGTCGACCAGTGCGACCGAGTCGTGGTCGGACGGCGGCACGGTGGGTGGCAGGGCCACTCCGGCGACGGTGAACAACTCCCGCGTCTCGGTGTTGATCTCGCCGGCCAGCGCGACGGTGAGCGGTGCGGGAACCCCGGCCGAGCCGGCAAGACCGGCCAGGGCGACGCAGCCGGCCACCCCGTCGGTGTCCGGGTTGACGTACGACGTCGCGACGCCGACCATCCCGCTGTCTCCCTCCCGCCGGCAATTCTGGATCACTGTCAGCCCGGCACCGGAGCGGCGACGACAGTCGCGCGGTCCACGGCGGCCACGCCGGCGGTGAGCGCGTCCACGTCGAGCACCACCGCAGTCGCGGGGTCGCCGGCCGTACCGTCCGGTTCGGCGGCGGGGCCGGGCGTACCGTCCGGTTCGGCGGCGGGGTCGCCGGGCGGCCGGGGCCGGCCCGACGCGGCGAGTTCCCGCCACCGCTGCGGGCCGACCACGACGGCGGGTATCCCGAGTTCGCGCAGTACCACCCCGACGTGCCCGAGCACCGATCCGGTGCCGAAGACAAAACCGGATCCCCGACCGCACCGGTATACCAGCGGCAGCAGGTCGGTGGTGGCCCGTTCGGCAAGGAACACGACGTCGACGAACTCGTCCCCGCGATCGGGCCGGTCGTGCAGGTGGGTGTCGAGCGACGCCTCCGCGCGGTCGGGCGCGGCGACCGTCAACCGGCCGCGGGCCCGCCCCGCCGAGATGACCCCGGTGTCGAGCAGGCCGACGTCGGGCGGGGTCGCCGGGCGGTCCGGCTCCGCGACGTCGATCAGGTACGCCCGAACGGTGTCCCCCTCCGCCAGCAGCCCGAACTCCAGGACGGCGTGCTCGGCTCCGGTCAGCATCGGCCGGAGTTGACGTACCGCCTCGCCCAGCTGGGAGTCGGTGGGCAGGTGCCGGATCGGCCGTTCCTCGCGTACCACGTGACCGTCGACGAAGCGGTAGGCGGTCTCCTGCTCCGGACAGTGCCGGGAGAGCACCCGCGGCGTCCGGTCCAGCACGTACCGGGAGGTGACCACCACACCCTTCGGGACGAAGTGCCCCTGCGCGAGTTCGACCAGGTAGCCGTCGGCGGTGCGGCGCAGGATCCCGGTCCACGGCGCGTCGTGGATCTCCTGCACCAGGCAGACCGCCAGCCACGAGGTCCCGAGCCCGCGTGCCAGCACCGCCGACACGGTCGGGTCCAGGTCCGGACCGGCCGTCGCGAACTCGCGTACCACCGCGTTGTCGACCCGTTCCGGCCAGAGCAGCACCACGCTGAGGCCGGCCGCCCCCGGCTCCGACCCGAACCACAGCCGGCGTCCGTCGGCCGGGTCGCGGCCGACCACCGCCGTGGCCCGCGACATCGGTACGCCCGCCCGCAGCGCCCGCCGCCGCAGCGCCAGCTTGTGGTGCCCGGCCACGATCCGGGGCAGGGCCCCGATCGCCTCGACCGAGGAGAGTTCCACCTCGGCGGCGGCGGGCAGCACCACCGGCCGGGCCTGCAACACCCAGAGCGTGCCGGTGCCGGCTTCGACCGCCCACTCCAGATCCACCGGTACGCCCCAGAGCGCCTCCACCCGCAGGCCGACCGCCCGCAACTCGGCGATCCGGGGCCGCATCCCGGTCAGCGGGGTGCCGGTCCCCTCCGGGAGGTCACCGGTCCTCGGCAGTTCGACGTACTCGCCGGGGACCCGGCCGTCGACCAGGCGGTCGCCCCGCCCTTCGACAGCGGCCAGCACCAGCCGTCCCCGGTCGTAGGTGATCGGGTGTGCGGAGAAGAGCACACCGGCGAACGCGCAGTCGACCAGGCGCTGCAGGATCACCCCGGTCGGGCGGGTGCCGGCGGCCCGGCGCACCTCGGCGACGGCTTCGGCCGCCTCGTCGGCGGTCATCGTGCCGAGCACCGTGCGGAACGAGCCGGCCAGGGACCGCTCGGCGCTGTCCTCGCCGTACACCGAACTCCGGACCGCCAGGGGTGCCCGGTCCGGCACCGCCGGCCCGCCGACGAGGGTCCGCAGCACCTCCCGCAGTTCGGCGGGGGTCGGTGGTGCGGTGTCGGCGGGTACCACCACCGCCGGTGGTACGGCGATCCCGGCCTCGGCGAGCCGGCGCAGGTTCCACGCCTTCCCACCCCAGGCGTGCCGCCGCACCGGTCGGTCCGCCCGCAGTGGCCGGATCACCGCCGGCCCGTGGGCCGGGTCAGATGTCACGGCCGTAGCTGTCGAGCAGCGGGACGACGCCGGGCGAGACGTACCGCTTCCACTCGGCCGAGCCGGCCCGCAGCGCGGCCCTGATCTCGGTGCCGGTGGTCAGCCGTTGCGCCATGGTGCGCCGCCACAACGTCTCCACCGGATAGCCGAGCGCTGCCAGGCCACGCCGCTTGCTCTCCCCCCACTCGTCGTAGATCGTGATGAAGAAGGTCGCCTCGTCGGGCGGGGGAAGGTACTGGGACAGCCGGTCCAGCTGGTTGACCGGTGCCGGGACGATGCGCAGGTCGTCGTGGGTCCAGCCGGCGTCGAGGCAGGTGGCCTCCACCATCGTCGCCCGCTGGTGGAAGGTGAACGGGTTGTTCCGGCCGGCCGAGCGTCCCGGGTCCTCGGCGGTCGTGCCGAGGTCGTGCAGGTCGGGATTGGTGATGCCGATGACGAGTCGGGCGCACCGGCGTTTCGCCGCCTGCAGGTACTCGAGGTGGCCAAGGTGCACGGGCTGGAAGCGTCCCAGCACGATGCCGTACCGCCGCTGCTCGGTCACGGCTCGACCACCCCGATCATGTGTCGTCGATGGACTGGCTCTGACCGAGGGTAGCCATGCTCGCACCCGTCGTATACCCCGGCATCGGGACCGACGGCTGCTCAGTAGGATCCGCCACCGCCACCGCCACCGCCACCGCTGTCCGAGGAGGACGAACCACCGTCACCGCCACCCCAGTCACCGCCACCATCGGTCTCGTGCCGGTCCTCGACGCCGTTGTGCCCGAGGAGGCCGCCGACCCCGAAGTAGCCGCCGATGCCGCCCGTCCGTTGTCCCCGCCGGACCCGCTGGTCCCGACGGAGCTGCCGCGCCGCGCGGCGGGCACGTTCCCCCGGAGTCAGCCGGGACTCCTGCCGCCGGACCGCGACGACGGTCGCCGCACCGGTCGCCAGCACCACCACGAGCGTCACCACGACCCAGAAGCCAGTCACAGCATCGACGGTAGACACGGCTGTCCAGGCCCGGCGGTGCCCGACCTCGGCCCGGCAGCCCACCGCTTGGTGGACCGCCGGTCAGTGGGGTCCGATGGCGCCGACGATCGCCATGATGGTGAAGGTCCGCCCGCGGCGGCGGCTCAGTACCGCGAAACAGGCGCTCAGCACGACCAGGTCCAGTTCCGCCCAGGCGCCGGTGACCTCGACCCGGACCGGCGCGCCCGGCCGCCGGGCCTGGTGCACGGTGATCCGGTTCGCGCCCCTGGTGAGGGCGCTGACGCACCGCCCCGGCGCCCACCGGACGGGCCCGCCGGGGCCCGGCACCCGCGATTCGTCCGGCTGCAGCCGGACAACCGGCCGACCGGCCGACCGGGCCACCATCCCGAGCCGGTGGACGTCGGTGCTGGCCACCTCGAAGCTGCCGGCGGCGGTCCGGATCTCGCCGCGTCGCATCGAAACGCCGGTCCGCAGGGTGGCCGGACGGTCCGCCAGGACATAGGCACCGCGCCGCCTGCGCAGGGTCAGGATCGACGTGGTCATCGCGGGTTCCGTCCACCGGCCCGGGGCAGTCCGACGATGAGGACGCCGGCGCAGACCAGGTGCAGGGCGACCAACCCGAGCCGGGCGGCCGGATCGACCCCACCGAGCGGGCCGACCAGCGAGCCGACCAGCACCACCGAGGCGACCACGGTCCAGATCAGGCGGGCCCGTGCGGTGAACCGCTCCAGGAGTGCCAGCAGACCCCAACCGGCCAGCGCCGCGATGCCGGACGCCACCGCCACGGCGCCGGGTCCGACCGTGGCGACCGGGTCACCGGTACGGACCGCGAGGTCGACACCGGCCAGCGAGTCGAGTGCGAAGAAGACGGCCTCGGCGGCGAGTATCGTCGCGACGACCACTCCGGTGCGGCGTACCCCGGTGGCGGCGCCGGTCCGGGAAACCCTGGTTTCTGTCATGTCGCCGAGTCTCGGCGGCGAAGCCGGGGCGGGGCATCGGACCGGCGGGCCCGGGCCGTACGACTTTGGTCGGTGGCCACCGTCCACCGTCACATCTAGCCTGGTCACATGGTTGCGACCGACTTCGACTGTCCGCCCCGACCGGTGGCCCGGCGACCATCGCGGTCCACAGTGGTCGTCTCCACCGCCGCGGTCGGGCTGCTTGTCGGCGCCACCGTCTGGAGCCGGCTCGCCGCGGAACCGGCCGGCCTCGACTGGCTCGACGTGGCGGTCGCGGTGACCGGGTGCGCGCTGGTGCCGGTGACACTGCGCTGGCCGGTCGGCGGTGGGCTCGCGCTGGGCCTGCTGGCCGTGCTCTCCCCGGTTGCGACCCCGGCCGCCACGTTCGGTGCGTTCCACGTGGCCCGGCGGCGGCCGTTCGCCCAGGCCGTCGTGGTCTCCGTCGTCGGGGTGGCCGGGCACGCGGCGCAGGGCTGGTGGCGGCCGTACCCCGGGTTGTCGTACGGCTGGCTGCTGCTGCTCACCGTGCTGGCGTACGCCGCGCTGCTCGGTTGGGGCACCTGGGCGCGGGCCCGGGCGGCTCTGGTGAACTCGCTACGGGAGCGGGCCCGCCGGGCCGAGGCCGAGCAGGGCCGCCGGGTGGTCGAGGCCCGGCTGGCCGAACGGACCCGGCTCGCCCGGGAGATGCACGACGTGCTGGCGCACCGGCTGTCGCTGCTCGCCGTCTACGCGGGCGCGCTGGAGTATCGTCCCGACTCGTCGCCGGAGCGGCTCTCGGCGGCCGCCGGGGTCATCCGCGCCGGCGTGCACCAGGCGCTCGACGAACTCCGCGAGGTGATCACGCTGCTCCGTCAGGATCCGACCGACACCGAACCGGACGGGCCCGGCCCGGCACTGGACGACGTCCCTCGACTCGTCGGGGAGGCGCGCGAGGCCGGTCTGGTCGTCGACCTCGACGACCGGATCGGCTTGCCGGTCGTCGCGATGACGGCGGTGACCGGACGGACCGCGTACCGGGTGGTCCAGGAGGCCCTCACCAACGCCCGCAAGCACGCCGGCGGGCAGCCGGTGACGGTGACGCTGGCCGGCGAGCCGGGCGGGACGCTGACCGTCGACGTACACAATCCGCTCGCGCCCGACGTCGAGGCGGCGGCGGCCGACGGGCCGGACGCCGACCTGCCCGGCGCCGGACTCGGCCTGCTCGGGCTCGCCGAGCGGGTGGGTCTGGCCGGCGGCCGGCTCGACCACGCGGTCGACGCGGCCGGCGAGTTCCGCCTGCGGGTGGAGTTGCCGTGGCGGACCTGAACCGACCGGTACGTCTGCTGCTCGTCGACGACGATCCGCTGGTCCGGGCGGCACTCACCATGATGTTGGACGGCGCTCCCGGAATCTGCCTGGTCGCGGCCCTGGCCGACGGTGACGAGGTGCCGGCGGCCGTCGACCGGCACGAGGTCGACGTGGTGCTGATGGACATCCGGATGCCGAGGGTCAACGGGATCGTGGCGACCCGGCGGCTGCGCGCCCGGCCCCACCCGCCGGAGGTGGTGGTGTTGACGACCTTCGACACCGACGACCACGTGGTCCGGGCGCTGCGGGCCGGGGCGAGCGGCTTCCTGCTCAAGGACACCCCGCCGGACCGGATCGTCGACGCGGTGCACCGGGTCGCGGCCGGGGAGCCGATCCTGTCGCCGGCGATCACCCGACGGCTGATGGAGCGGGTGACCACCAGCACCGACGCGTACGAGCGGGCCCGGTCGTCGCTGGCGGCGCTGAGCCCCCGGGAACGGGACGTGGTGCTGGCGGTGGCGCGGGGGCGGACGAACGCGGAGATCGCCGCCGAGTTGACGATGACGGTGGCCACGGTGAAGGCACACCTCACGCACATCCTGACCAAGCTCGATCTCGGCAACCGTACGCAGGTCGCGATGCTCGCCCACGACGCCGGTCTGCTCTGATCGTCGCCGCCCCGCGGGGATTCCGGCCGCCGCCGCGCAACCGTACGCTGGGCAGTCGACGTCGTAAGTTGATCATCTGTACGCACCGGAGGAGTGTCGGCCGGCGCCGAGGCCGGCCCCGACCCCGTCGGTGACGTCGGACGGCGATATCGAGGGCAGCGTCGGGCGGTGACGTCGGACCGCTGCGGGGAAGGGAATGGACATGCTTGTCGACTGGCCACTGGAACGGCTGCGCGACTACCTGCCGGAGCGGGACGAACCGGCAGACTTCGACGAATTCTGGGCCGACACGTTGCGGCAGGCGCGGGAGGCCGGCACGCCGGCCCGGTTCGAGCCGTACGACGCCGGACTCGCCACAGTGGAGGTGTACGACGTCACCTTCGCCGGTTTCGCCGGCCAGCCGGTACGCGGCTGGTTCCTGGTCCCGGCTCACCTGGAGGGCCGGCTGCCCTGCGTGGTCAGCTACATCGGGTACGGCGGCGGCCGCGGCCTGCCGCACGAGTGGCTCACCTGGAGCGCCGCCGGCTACGCCCACCTGGTGATGGACACCCGGGGCCAGGGCAGCAACGGCTACTACGTCGGCGACACCCCCGACCCCGACCCGGCCGGTCTGCCGCAGACCCCCGGCTTCATGACCCGGGGGCTGACCGACCCGCGGAGCTACTACTACCGGCGGGTCTTCACCGACGCGGTCCGGGCCGTCGACGCCGTCCGGGAACACCCGAGGGTGGACCCGGAGCGGGTGGTGGTGACCGGCGGCAGTCAGGGCGGTGGGATCACCCTCGCGGTCGCCGGACTGGTCGACGGGCTCGCCGCCGTCCTGCCCGACGTGCCGTTCCTCTGCCACTACCGGCGGGCCACCGAGATCACCGACGCGAATCCGTACCAGGAGTTGGTGACGTACCTGAAGACCCACCGGAACCACGTGGAGACGGCGTTCCGCACGCTGAGCTACTTCGACGGGGTCAACTTCGCCGCGCGGGCGACCGCCCCGACGCTCTTCTCCGTCGCGCTGATGGACGCGGTCTGCCCGCCGTCGACCATCTTCGCCGCGTACAACCACTACGCGGGGACGGAGAAGGAGATCACGGTGTGGCCGTACAACGGGCACGAGGGCGGCGCGGGATTCCAGTTCCCCCGCCAGGCCGAACTGCTCCGCCGGATTCTCGGCAAGGACGAGAGCACGCTCGGCTGACCCGTCGGCGGGCCCGCCCCGCGGTGTGACGGGCGGGCCGGCCCGCCGCCAGCACCCCCCGCCG
>NZ_JBDPMH010000056.1:0-23126 GCF_039871735.1 Plantactinospora sp. B24E8 | reverse complement strand
CAGACGGAGACGGGCGGCGAACCGGCGCCGGATCGCCGCCCGTCGGCGACACGCTGTGCGTCAACTCACGTCGACGCGATCGTCCACCCGGGTCCGGCCGACGGTGGCCCCGGCCGGCGGAGCCGGAACCGGGCCGTCGCCGGACCCGAACGGACGAGATGGTGCGAGTTACTTGAGGGTGACCTTCGCGCCCTCGGCCTCGAGCTTGGCCTTGGCCTTGTCGGCGGTCTCCTTGTTGGCCTTCTCCAGAACCGGCTTCGGCGCGGCCTCGACCAGGTCCTTGGCCTCCTTCAGGCCCAGGCCGGTCAGCTCACGCACGACCTTGATGACCTGGATCTTCTTGCCACCGTCGGCCTCGAGGATGACGTCGAACTCGTCCTTCTCCGGCTCGGCCTCGGCCGCGGCGGCAGCCGGGCCGGCGGCCGCGACGGCGACCGGCGCGGCGGCGGTGACGTCGAAGGTCTCCTCGAACTGCTTCACGAACTCGGAGAGCTCGATCAGCGTCATCTCCTTGAACGCGTCGAGCAGCTCGTCGGTGCTGAGCTTCGCCATGTCTGGCGTCCTTTCCTTACGTCTTACACGAATATGGGGTACGTCGGAACGGGCCGTCAGGCGGCCTGCTCCTCCTTCTCACGCTTCTCCTGCAGGGCAGCCGCCAGGCGGGCGGTCTGCGCCAGCGGCGCCTGGAACAGGGCAGCGGCCTTGCTCAGGCTGCCCTTCATCGCGCCGGCCATCTTGGCCAGCAGAACCTCACGGGACTCGAGGTCGGCGAGCTTGTTGACCTCGTCCGCGGAGATCGCCCGGCCCTCGAAGACACCGCCCTTGATGACGAGCTTCGGGTTGGCCTTCGCGAACTCCCGCAGGCCCTTCGCCGCCTCGACCACGTCACCGGAGACGAAGGTCAGCGCGGTAGGACCGGTGAACAGCTCGTCGAGTCCGGCAATGCCAGCGTCCGTCGCGGCACGCTTGGCCAGGGTGTTCTTCGCCACCGCGTAGGTGGTGTCCCGACCGAGCGAGCGGCGCAGCTGAGTCATCTGGGAGACCGTCAGACCGCGGTACTCGGTCAGCACGGTGGCTCCGGCGTTGCGGAAGTGCTCGGTGAGCTCAGCGACGGCGGTGGCCTTGTCGGCCCGAACCGGCTTGTCCGCCATGTCCCTCCTCTCTCGTTGCTTTCCAGGCTGATCACCGTCGAGGCCGCTCGACGCCGTACGGCGTGAACGGGCTCCGGGGTGTCGACAGCTCCGCCACAACAAGAAAGGCCCCGGCGCAGGGCGCACGGGGCGGGAAGGGCCACAGGATCATGGCCCGGCACGACACCGTTTCTCCCTGCGCGGGCCGCCCGTCGAACGGGACCTTCGACCGTGCCGAGGCACGGTGACCAGCGGTCTCTGGGTGGAAACCTCGGTCAAGACAGCTTGACCGAAAGTAAAGCCTACGGCATGCCGGGCGGGGCGGCCAAATCGCCCCCGGGAGCCGACTCCCGCCAGGGGCCTCACCCGGGTGCCGACTCCCGCCAGGGGCCGAATCGTCCCCGGCTCCGACTCTCCCCCGGGTGGTCGAACCCTGCCGCCCGGGTCACCCCGGCACGCCGGGTCACGCCTGTCGGCGCCGCAACCGGGCGTACCCGATGATCACCACGGCGGTCCAGACCAGCGCGTGCCCGGTCAGCAGTCCGACACTCGTCCCGGTCGGCCCCGCGGTGCTGGTCCGGGCGACCGCCAGCACCGGCGGCGCGAGCCACGGCACCACCGAGTCCCGCAGCCCGAAGACGAACGCGCCGACCACCCCGCCGACCAGGACCGCCAGCCCGGAGAGCGGGCTGGCCACCGCCGCCCGACTGGACAGCGCCCCCAGCCCGACCGCCGGCGGCAGGACGAGCAGATGTGCCCAGAGCCCGACCGCCAGCCCCGACCCGACGGAGGTTTCGGCGGCGCCGTCCGGAATCCGCACCCCGCCCACCAGCCAGGGCACCACCAGTGCGATCGCCACCACGGCCAGGGCGACTGCCCCGGCGGCGAGCAGACCACCGACCAGCTCCGCCCGCCGCCCGGCGGCCACCACCGCGAGCCGACGCTGGACGTCCGGTTCGGTGTCCAGCAGCAGCCGCGTCTGCCAGGCCAGGACCGGGAAGAGCACCACCGCGGAGACCCCGTACGCCTCGGCCGGCGGCGCGCCCGCCTCACCGTGCAGCACCACCAGCGCCAGGAGCCCCGCCAGCAACGGTGGCAACGCCCGGGCGGTCCGGACGAAACCGGTCAACCGGAGCATCACCAACGCGGTCATGACGTCTCCCCCCGGCCACCGTCCTGCTGCTGGATCAAGCCTGCCGCCGCCCCGGGCGCCGCCGACGGATCGGCCGCCACCCCGACACCCACCCCCGACGGCACCGACGGCGGCGGCACCCCGTCGTCCGGGCCGGGCGGTCGTACGCCGAGCACCCGGTGGCCGGCGGCGCGCAGGTCGGCGACGACCTGGGCGACCCGCGGGGCGGCCACCGCCACCTCGACCACGGAGATGTCGTCGGTACCGTCCGATCCGGCGGTCGGCGGGGACACCACCGACACGGTCCCGTCGGCGACCGTCCACCGCTCGGCGTCGGGCAGCCGGACCGTCTCGCCCCGGTGGTCACTCACCAGTACGGCGCCGCCGGTGTCGCGTACCTCGCGGATGAGTTCCGGGACCAGGTCGCGGGTCGCCGCGTCCAGCCCCTCCCAGGGCTCGTCCAGCACCAGCAGTTCCGGTGGGCGGAGCAGGGCCTGGGCGAGCCCGACCTTCTGGGCCGTCCCCTTCGACAGGGCGGAGAGCCGGACGTCCCGGTACGGGGTGAGCCCGAGCCGCGCCAGCCAGCCGTCCACGACCGGCCCCAGTGCCGGCCCGGGGATGCCCCGGACCCGCCCCATCCCGGTGAGGTACTGGCCGATGGTGTACGGCTGGTTGGCCGGAAACCGCTCCGGCACCCAGCCGATCGTGGCCGGCCGGTCCCGGACCGCTCCCCGGGTCGGGGTCAGCACCCCGGCGGCCATCTGGAGCAGCGTCGACTTGCCCACCCCGTTGCGTCCCAGCACGATCGCCACCCGGCCGGGGCCGAGTTCCGCCTCGACGTCTCGGAGCACCCAGGGTGCCCGCCAGCCGTACCGTAGCCAGACCCGGTCCAGACGCATACGGAGAAGACTGCCAGAAACCGGCAGAAAAACCGACGCGGGGCACCGGGCGTCCGCACGCCCGGCGCCCCGCGTCAACGGAACGACCTACTCCGGCGAGGCTCAGGCCTCGGCCGCCTCCCGGAGGTTCTTCACCACGTTCGGGTCGACCGGAACGCCCGGGCCCATGGTGGTGGTGAGGGTGACCTTGCGGAGGTACTTGCCCTTGGCCGCGGACGGCTTGGAGCGCAGCACCTCGTCGAGGACGGCGGCGTAGTTGTCCACCAGCTGCGCCTCCGAGAACGAGGCCTTGCCGATGATCAGGTGCAGGTTCGAGTGCTTGTCCACCCGGAAGGTGATCTTTCCACCCTTGATGTCCGTGACCGCCTTGGTGACGTCCATGGTCACCGTGCCGGTCTTCGGGTTCGGCATCAGGCCGCGCGGGCCCAGGATCCGCGCGATCCGGCCGATCTTGGCCATCTGGTCCGGCGTGGCGATCGCCGCGTCGAAGTCCAGCCAGCCCTCCTGGATCCGGGCCACCAGCTCGTCGGTGCCGACCTCGTCCGCACCGGCGGCGGTCGCCTCCTCGGCCTTGGCGCCGGCGGCGAAGACGATCACGCGGGCCGTCTTACCCGTGCCGTGCGGCAGGTTGACGGTGCCCCGGACCATCTGGTCCGCCTTACGCGGGTCGACGCCGAGGCGCATCGCGACCTCGACCGTGGCGTCGAACTTGACCGAGGTGGTCTCCTTGGCCAGCCGGACCGCCTCGACCGGGGTGTAGAGCTTGTTCCGGTCGATGGCGTCGGCTGCCTTGCGGTAGCTCTTGCTGCGCTGCATTGGTGAACACTCCTGTGGTGTCTGGCGGGCCGCAACCACGCGGCCCTCCCACGATCAGCTTGGGTCGGGGGGGGTTGGCTTATTCCTTGACCGTGATGCCCATCGACCGGGCGGTGCCGGCGATGATCTTCTCGGCCTGGTCGACGTCGTTGGCGTTGAGGTCCGCCATCTTCTTCTCGGCGATCTCCCGCAGCTGGGCGCGGGTCACCGAGCCGACCTTCGTGCTCTGCGGCACGCCGGAACCCTTCGGCACGCCGGCGGCCTTGAGCAGCAGCCGGGCGGCGGGCGGGGTCTTCAGCACGAAGGTGAAGGTCCGGTCCTCGTACACGCTGATCTCGGCCGGCACGATGTCACCGCGCTGCGACTCGGTCTGCGCGTTGTACGACTTGCAGAACTCCATGATGTTGACGCCGTGCTGACCCAGTGCCGGGCCGACCGGCGGCGCCGGGGTGGCCTGGCCCGCCGGGAGCTGAAGCGTGAACGTCTTGACGAGCTTCTTCTTCGGAGGCATGTCTCTTCCTGGGCTTGAAACTGGAAACGTGCACCTGACGGCACCCGGTGACGCGCACGGTCAAGCGCGCCTGCGGACGGGCGACGGTCAAGAGTAGCGCAGGAGGCGATCCGGCGGGTTGCCGAGGTCGCCTGCCGAGCTGTCGATCACCGGTCGGCCCCGTCGCCGGACGGACTCCGGCCCGCCCGACGCCGCCCGGCCGGTCCGACGCCACCCGACGGGCTCCGGCCCGTTCGACGCGACCGGTCCGGTACCCGGTGGGAGCCGGACCGGACCGTCGGCCGGCGGCGGATCGTCAGATCTTCGCGACCTGGTTGAAGTTGAGCTCGACCGGGGTCTCCCGACCGAAGATCGACACCAGGACCTTGAGCTTCTGCTGGTCCGGGTTGATCTCGCTGATCGTGGCCGGCAGCGACGCGAACGCACCGTCGGTGACCGTGACCGAGTCGCCGACCTCGAAGTCGAGGACCTTGATCTCCGGCTTGGCCTTCTTGGTCTCGGTCTCCACCGCCGGGGCGAGCCACTTCAGCACCTCATCGAGGGAGAGCGGCGCCGGTCGGTCGGCCCGGTCGGTCGCGCCGACAAAACCGGTCACTCCCGGGGTGTTGCGGACACAGGAGTACGACTCGGGGGTCAGCTCCATCCGGACCAGGATGTAGCCGGGGAAGACCTTGGCCTGGACCTGCGACCGCTTGCCGTTCTTGACCTCGACCTCCTCCCGGGTCGGCACCTCGACCTGGTAGATGAACTCTTCCATGTCGAGGCTGGTGATCCGGGTTTCCAGGTTGGTCTTGACCTTGTTCTCGTAACCGGCGTACGAGTGGACCACGTACCAGTCGCCCGGCGCGTAGCGCAGCTTCTGCCGCAGCTCCGCGACCGGGTCGAAGTCCTCGTCCGGCTCGGTCATCCCGAACTCCGGCTCGTTGGCGGCCTCGACCGACTCTGCACCGCTCGCCGTCGCCACCGCGGACTGCTCGTCCGTGGTCTCGGCGGTCTCGTCGTACTCAGGCACGCTCGCTCACTTCCGTCACTAGCAGGTGGGGCAGGTGGTCAGCTGGAGCCGCCGAAGACCCACAGCACGCCCTTCGCGAAGGCGAAGTCCAGCCCGGCCACGATCGTCAGCACCACGGCGACGAACACAACCACCACGGCGGTGTAGGTAAGCAGCTCCTTACGGGTCGGCCAGATGACCTTACGCAGTTCTGCCACTACCTCGCGGAAGAACCGGGCAAGCCGGCCGAAGATTCCGACCCGCCCGTCGGTCCTGGTCTTGCGGCTGTCCGCCGAGTCGGTCCTGGTCCGCTCCCGGGTGGCGGTGCCACCGCGCGAGACCGGCTCCTCCGCCTCGTCGTCGGCGTCATCGTCGACGACGTCATCGATCGCCTCGTTCTCGAGACGGTCGTTGTCGTCCTCGTCGCGCCGATTCTTCTCGGCCACTTCGCCCTCCGTCGCCGGGTGGTGGGTACACGCGTCGGTGAACGCGTGCTGCGCTGGTCACGCCGGCCCCGGAGTCTCCGCCGCAGGCGCTGACCGCCCTCGACCGAACCCCCGGACGACCGTCCCCCGGAACGGCCCGCGGCCGGCGGAGGCGGAGGAACGGACCTCGGCGGACACTCCGCTCGGTCAGCCCCGCCGATACCACCAACACGGGCCGGTCGCCAGTGGTGGTGGCGACGCCGATCCCGGGATCGGTCAGGCCGTAGGCGCAGGGGTGACAGGACTTGAACCTGCAGCCTGCGGTTTTGGAGACCGCTGCTCTGCCAATTGAGCTACACCCCTGTGGGGGCAGGTGAACCCTGATCAGGCTGGCACGCCAACAGTGCTGCACGTTACCCGAGCATGCACGCCTGAACAGGGGGCACTTTGCCCCACGGCGGACCAGTGTACGGGTAGAGGCACGAGTTTCCCAACCGGTCCTCCGTACCTGCCCCGTGACCGGCCCGCCGACCGCCGTCCGGCAACCTCAGGCCGGCGTACGGATCACGGCCCGGGCCTGGGCGAGAACCTTCTCTCCCTGGCAGGTCGCGGTCAGGTCGAGCCGGGTCAGCCCGTCCTCGGTCACCTCGCGGACCACCGCGCTCACCTCGATCTCGGTGCCCTCGTCGTCGTCCGGGACGACCACCGGCCGGGTGAACCGGACGTTGTACTCGACCACCGCGTCCGGGGCGCCGGCCCAGTCGGTCACCGCCCGACCGACCAGCGCCATGGTGAACATGCCGTGCGCGATGACTCCGGGAAGCCCGACCTTGGTGGCGAACCGGTCGCTCCAGTGGATCGGATTGAAGTCGCCCGAGGCCCCCGCGTAGCGGATCAGGTCGGCCCGGGTGATCCGGAAGGTCCGGGTGGTCAGTTCCATGTCAGGCCTCTCCGCGTACGACGAGCTTCGACCAGACGGTGACCACCGGCTCCCCGGCGGGCGTGCTGACCTCGGTCCGGGTGGTCAGGAAACCGTGCCCACCCCGGGCGGTGATCTCCTCGACCGTGTTGACACAGACCAGCTCGTCGCCGGCGACCACCGGCCGGGCGTACTGGAACCGCTGGTCACCGTGGACCACCCGGCTGTAGTCGATGCCGAGCTCCGGGTCGTCGACGATCTGGCGACTGGCCGACATGGTGAGCGCGATCGGGAAGGTCGGCGGCGCGACGACGTCGGCGTGGCCGAGGGCCCGCGCGGCGTCCGGGTCGTGGTAGGCCGGGTCCGTGGCGCCGATCGCGGTGGCGAACTCTCGGATCTTTTCGCGCCCCACCTGATAGGGGGCGGTCGGCGGGTAGGTACGGCCGACGAAGGACGGGTCCAGGGACATGCCGCCGAACCTACACGGCCGGTTCGGCACGGCCGGTGAGCCCGGGACGGGCCGGCCCGGAGTGTGGTCCCGGACCGGTCAGCTCCCGACCGTCGGCCGGCCCGGACGCCGGCCTCCCCGCCCGGAAACGACATCGCCGCCCCGACGACGGCGAGCGGGCCTGGGGCACGCTCGCCGGGTCGGGACGGCGATCAGAGAAACCGGGAGGCCGACCGGGGTCGGCCCGGTGTCAGCGGGTCTCGCGGTGCAGGGTGTGCTTGCCGTCCCGGGGGCAGAACTTCTTCAGCTCGATGCGGTCCGGGTCGTTACGGCGGTTCTTACGCGTGATGTAGTTGCGCTCCTTGCACTCCACGCACGCCAAAGTGATCTTGGGACGGACATCGGTCGCCTTGGCCACGGCGGGGCGCCTTCCTCGATAACGGACTCAACTACGACGTACCAGCGTAGACGCCTGCCACGCGGACACGCAAAGTGGGCGCCGGCGGCGCCCCTTTTTGTTTCGGTTCCGGACTTTTCCGGCTACCGAAAAGTAGCGGTGGCCGGACTTGAACCGGCGACACAGCGATTATGAGCCGCTTGCTCTGCCATCTGAGCTACACCGCCGTGGACGGGTCCAGCTGAACCCTCTGAGCCCCCTTACGGAATCGAACCGTAGACCTTCTCCTTACCATGGAGACGCTCTGCCGACTGAGCTAAGGGGGCGCGCACGCGATCTTTCCGGTGGCGCGCAGAGGTAAGAGTACACGGCATGCGCCGAGAGGTGAAATCAGATCCCCCCACCCCGGGACGGGGCGTCGGCGACGGCGCCCGGACGCTCAGGGAACGGCCCGCAGCCGGCGTACGTCGCCGATGGCCGGAGGCGGCTCGGCCTCCGTCTGGGCGGCGTACCAGGCCTCCAGACGCTCGTACGGCAGCGGGCGGCTGAACAGGAAGCCCTGGCCGATCCGGCAGCCGATGTCCTGCAGCAGTTCCAGGGTGAGCTCGCTCTCCACCCCCTCGGCGACCACGGCGAGACCGAACTGCTGGGACAGCGTCACGATCGCGTTGACGATCGCCAGGTCCACCGGGTCGGTCGCCATCCCCTGCACGAACGACCGGTCGACCTTGACCTCGTTGATCGGCAGCCGACGCAGGTACGACAGCGACGAGTGGCCGCTGCCGAAGTCGTCGACGGAGAGTCGTACCCCGATGTCGCGCAACCGGCGCAGGCCCGGCACGGCCCGCTCGGTGCCGTCCAGCACCCCTGCCTCGTTGATCTCCAGGGTCAGCAGGTCGGGGGCGACGTCGTACTCGGTGAGCAGCTCCTGCACCCGGGCCGGGAACTGCAGGTCGGACAGCGTACGCGCGGAGAGGTTGACGGCGACCGGAAGCGGCTCTCCCCCGGCGGTCCAGTCCCGGCTGCGCCGCAGCGCCTCGCTAATCACCAGCTCGGTCAGATGCCCGAGCTGACCGGTGTGCTCGGCCACCGCGACGAAGTCCTCCGGGGCGACCGCACCGTGCCCCGGATGCTCCCACCGGGCCAGGCACTCCACGCCGAGCAGCCGTCGGTCGGTGAGCGAGACCTTCGGCTGGTAGTAGACCTCCACCTCGGCGTTCTCCAACGCGCGGCGCAGGTCGCCGGCGAGGCCGAGCCGGCGTGACGAACGCGACTCCAGCCCGGGGCTGAACAGCTGGACCCCGTCCGGTGACGACTTTGCCCTGGTCACCGCGAGGTCGGCCCGCTGGAGCAGGGTCGCCGGATCGTTACCGTGGTCGGGGTGGACCGCGACCCCGACCACCGTGTCGACGTCCAGGACCAGCGCGTCGAAGACCATCTGGTCCCGGATCTGCCCCCGCAACTCGCCAGCGAGCGCGACCGCTGCGTCGACGCTCTCCAGCCGGAGCGTCACCACGAACTCGTCACTGCCGACCCGGCCGACCAGGGCGCCCGGCGGTGCGGCGGCGCGCAGCCGGGCGGCGACCTCGATGAGCACCTTGTTACCCGCGGCGTGTCCCACCGACTCGTTGACCTGGCGGAGCCCCGCCACGTCGAAGAGCAGTACCGCCACGACCTCGTCCGGCGCCCGGACCCGGACCGCCTCCTCGAGGGCACTGGTCAGGCGACGCCGGTTGGGCAGATTGGTCAACCCGTCGTGGTACGCGTCGTAGCGCAGCCGGTCAACCAGCCGCGAGTTCTCCAACGCCACGGCGGTGTGCGCCGCGATGGTCTCGAGAACCTGGACGTCGGCCGGGGTGAAGTGGCCGACCGGTCGGCCACCGATCCGGTTGACCACCTCCAGTGTTCCGATCACCACCTGACCGGAGCGCAGTGGCGTCACGATGACCTCCTTGACACCTGCATCGCGCAACGCCTCGCGCATCCGCTGGTCCCCACCGAGATTCCTGCCCACAGTGACCGTCCGACCCTGTTCGCGGGCGGTTTCCCGGATCATCACCGGTGTCCGCGAAAGATCGAGCAGCCCCGGATCCTCGACCCGGGCGGTGAGCAGCACCTCCGGGTGTCGGCCCTGGGCCGGTACCCACAGGGTGGCGTACTCGGCGTGCATGATCGTCCGGACCCGACCCAGCAATGCGTCGGCCAGCGCGTCGTCCTGGCTGCTCGCGCTCATCGCCTTGGTCAGTTCGTAGACGTCGGTGAGCGCGCGGTGCTGCCGGAAGAACTGGCCGTACGACCGGTAGAGCAGGACTCCCCCGCCGAACAGGGCGAGCAGCGGCAGTACCGACCACGGGTTCGCCCGCACACAGATCACTATCACCAGGCCGACGGCGACGTTGATCCCGACGGTGACCAGGCCGGGCCCGGAGGTACGTACCACCTCCCAGCCGGCCTGCGCGCCGTGCATCAGGGCGAAGACGGCGGCAACGGCGGCAAGGGTGGCCAACGAGTGGCTGCCGACGGCAGCAGCCAGGATCGCCCAGGTGCCCGGTCCGAAGCCCCGCATCTCGGGCAGGGCCAGTAGCACGATGCCGGCCATCGAGACGGCCGCCGCTCGCCGCACCACGTTGAACCAGAACTTCGTCGCCACGGTTCGACGGCGCAGGTAGGCGATCAGCGCACTCAGCGTAAAGATCACCGCCACCGTCAACGGTGGCACCAGGACGAACGCGAAAAGCAGGCAGATCTCGGTGATCGTGATGATCGCCACCTGGCGCTGCACGACGACATGCAGGACCGGCCACTCGGCCAGTAGGACAAGGCCCAGCAGTCCGATCGCAAGAGGCCAGTTCCGGAACGGCTGGTCCTCCGACATTCCGAGCACGACCGCCAGTACGACCGCCACCATCGCGAGCGGTCCGGTGATCAACCAGGCACGTTCAGCTGAGCTCCGGGTCGGTGTCGGGCGGTCAGGCATGTCTCTCCTGGTGTTCGGAGCCCTCCCGGCGTGGTTGGCCGCCTAAACCCAACCCCATTCGGTGGCAAGGACAGCGTGAGTGCGAGCTGGCGAGTCGGCTGTCGTCGAGTCGACGGAATCTGCGACCGAACGCTGGCCAAGGTCCGTGAATCCGCCCGCGCTGGCGGCGTAGCTGCCAATGGCGAGCACCGCGAGCAGCAGGAGCGAGCCCACAAGCCGGCCCAGCCTCCATGCAGGCATTGGTTGCTCCCGTCGAGGTGAGGTGGAGGAAGTAGATATTCCATGATGGTGCCACAGTCGGCAGTCACCGCAAAGGCGTCACCCACCCGAGGAACCATGCATCCGGGGAAGTCCAACCGTTCGGTAGGGGTAACGTCGCCTCTTGGCCGCAACCATCTCAGCGGCAGAAGGCCGACATGATTCACTCGGCGCTCAATGCGACTCACCGCCCGTAGATGGTTCGGCCCTAGCAAAAGCCCACCGAGAAGGTATTCCGTTCAAACAGCGCCTACCAGCTAAGTCGGGTATTGCGGGCAGAACACCATCAGGCAGGCATCACACTGTCCAACCAATAGTCAGATATGCCGGAACGTACTGTCCACTGCAGAGCGCGAGCGGCGCCCGGCCACACCCCGGGCCACCGTCCGGCTGCTCGGTGTCACCCACAGGATTGAACCGGCGTCGCAGGGCGACTCGGGAAATTCGCCTTGCCGGGTGGGTCGCACCGTGCAAGGATCTTATGGCCACAGTCGTCGCGTTTAGGAGTCCGCCGATGCTCTTGTGAAGCGTTCCCCGTGTCCCGTGCCGCGTCCCCGGACGACGGCCATGACCGCCAACGCTTCGGAGTGTCCGGATGCCCACCCAACTCAGCCTCCACGCCGTCACCAGGTCGTACGGCGAACGCGTCGTCCTCGACACGGTCAGCTGCGCCATCGCCCCGGGCGAGTGCAGTGGGATCGTCGGCGAGAACGGTTCCGGCAAGTCCACCCTGCTGCGGCTGCTCGCCGGTCAGGAGAAACCCGACGAGGGACAGGTGACCGTCGTCGCCGACGGCGGCCTGGGACACCTCGAACAGGAGACACCACTGCCGGCGTACCTGAGCGTTCGCCAGGTCATCGACGACGCGCTTGCCGAACTGCGCAGCATCGAGACCCGGCTGCGGACGCTGGAACCTCAACTCGCCGACGGCGACGAGCGCGACCTCGCCGAGTACGGCAACCTGCTGACCGTCTTCGAGCTACGCGGCGGGTACGACGCCGACGCCCGCGTCGAGCAGGCGATGCACGGCCTCGGGTTGGCCACCGTCGACCAGGACCGGCAGCTCGGCACCCTCTCCGGCGGCGAGCAGGCACGACTGCACCTGGCGGCGGTGCTGGCCGCCAATCCGGAGGTGCTGCTGCTCGACGAGCCGACCAACCACCTCGACGACGCGGCACTGACCTGGCTCGCCGACCACCTGCGCGGTCGTTCCGGGACCACAGTCGTCGTCTCGCACGACCGTGTCCTCCTCGAACAGGTCGCCGACACACTGATCGAGGTGGACGGTGACCGCCGCACCCTGGTTCGCTACGGCGGCGGGTACGCCGGCTATCTGGCCGGGAAGGCGGCGGCGCGGCGCCGCTGGGCCGAGGCCCACCTGCACTGGCGGACCGAGGTCGACCGGCTGCGGGAGATCGCCGCGACCACCGCCCGCGCGGTCGCGCCGGGTCGGCTGATGAAGGACCGCAACAAGATGGCGTACGACCGACACGGCGGCCGCGTGCAACAGTCGGTGGCGAGCCGGGTCCGCAACGCCGAACAGCGGTTACGGCGGCTGATCGCGCACCCGGTGCCGCCGCCCCCGGAGCCTCTCCGGTTCACCCTGGGGGTGTGTCCCGGGCCGACGCCGCCCGCCGACGCAACACCACCAACCGATCGGGCACCGCTGCTGGAGGCGGTGGCGGTGACCGTCCGGGACCGCCTCCACGACGTCCACCTGACGGTACGGGCCGGTGACCGGCTGCTGCTCACCGGACCGAACGGGGCGGGGAAGAGCACCCTGCTCGCCGCGCTGGCCGGCACCCTGCGACCCGACTCCGGACGGGTGGTCCGCCGAGGTCGGATCGGTCACCTGCCGCAGGAGGTGACTGTCGACGACCCTCGGGAGACCCTGCTCGGCGCCTTCGGGCGCGGGCTGCCCGGAACCGCCGACGAGCACCTCGCCCGACTGCTGGCCCTGGGACTGTTCGACCAGGACCGGATCACCGTCCCGGTGGGCCGGCTCTCCACCGGTCAACGTCAGCGGCTGGCGCTGGCCCGGCTGCTCAGCGTGCCGGTCGACGTACTGCTGTTGGACGAGCCCACCAACCACCTGTCGCCCGGGCTGGTCGAGGAGTTGGAGACGGCCCTGGACGACTACCCCGGGGCGCTGGTGGTGGTCAGCCACGACCGGCGGTTCCGGCAACGCTGGCGTGGCGCACACCACACCATCTCCGGCGGCCGGCTCGGCCCCGCCCGATCAGTGGAAGGAAACGGCGATGAGTGAACACACTGGACCCTCGGTCCGGGAGATTCCGGTCTCCGGAGCCGGTGAAGGGCCGTACGGGATCACGACCGGCCCCGACGGCGCGCTCTGGGTCACCCTGGTGCACGCCGACACGATCGTCCGGCTGACCCTGGACGGCCGTACCGAGCGCTACCCGGTCGACGGTGCCGCCGGGCCGTCCGTGATCACGGTGGGGCCGGACGGGGCGCTGTGGTTCACCCGGATCCGGGACCACCGGATCGGACGGATCTCGCCGACCGGCGAGGTGGCGTCGTACCCGCTGCCGACGCCGGAGTCCGGGCCGTACGGGATCACGGCCGGCCCCGACGGTGCGCTCTGGTTCACCGAGATGAACACCGACCGGATCGGTCGGATCAGCGTCGCCGGCGAGGTCACCGAGTATCCGCTGCCGACCAGGCAGGGCATGCCCGCGATGATCAGCGCCGGACCGGACGGCGCGCTCTGGTTCACCCTCAACCAGGCGAACGCGATCGGCCGACTCGACCTCGACGGTACGACCGCCGTCCATCCGCTGCCGACGCCGGCAGCCGCACCGGTCGGCATCACCGCCGGCTCCGACGGCGCACTCTGGTTCGTCGAGATCGGGGCGGGGCAGCTCGGCCGGATCACCCCGGACGGACAGATCCAGGAATTCCCGCTGCCGGACCGGGACGCCCGTCCGCACGCCATCGTGGCCGACCCGGCCGGCGGCTGCTGGTTCACCGAGTGGGGCGGCAACCGGGTCGGCCGGATCACCGCCGACGGCAAGATCCGGGCGTACGAGCTGCCGACTCCCGGATCCGAGCCGCACGGCATCACCATCGGCCCGGACGGCGTGCCCTGGGTCGCGCTGGAGATCGGCCGTGTCATTCGGATGGTGCCGTGACGGACACCCGCTCGGCGATGTCTCCGGCCCGCGGACCCGTACGACAGCTCGCCGCTGGTCGTCTGATCGTCGGTATGTCGGTATGTCGGTTCACGGTGAACGTCGACAGATCAGGGCGGGCACGGGACGATTTCCCCGTGCCCGCCCGTACCGGTCGGGATCACACCCCGCCACTGCTGCCGATCATGATGCCCCAGTAGGCCATGATGTCGTAGATGTTCACGTGGAAGGCCTGCGTGTAGCACTGCCGGTTCTGCACACCCTGGCAGGCCCCGGTGGTGCTCGGAGTGCCAGCGGTGATGACCCCTCGGCCGTAGATCGCGGTGCCGCCGTTGGCCGCCACCGCCTGGGCGACCGGACCGCCGCTGTCACCCTGACCGATCGACGCCACACCGTCGGTGTTCACCGTGTAGAAGCCCGGCCCGACCGTTCCGACGCCGTTCAGGTTGATGTAGACGTTCACCGCCCCGACCCCCACCACCGACGCCCCGGAGTGCGAGCCGGAGGCGAAGACCCAGGAGTTCAGCGCCGGGTTTCCGGCGCCGTAGATCGGCACTCCGGTGTTGGACTGGTAGTCGCCCACGTACATGTTCAGGTCGTAGTAGCTGCCGCTGATCAGCATGCTGTCGAGCGGCGCGTGCCCCCGGCCGGAGGTGCCGACCCTCCAGCCACCTGGAGTGTCCCACTCGGCGAACGTCCCGCAGTGGTTGGAGGTCACCATGACGTTCTGGTTGGTGGTCGTCCTGGCCGCGAAGGCGGTGCTGCACCGGTAGACCCGTCCGGTGCCGGCCGGCCGCTCGATCGCGTTGCCGCTCCAGTACGGCACCTCGTCGGCCCACCGGTTCACCGCCGGCTCCGGGCGGGAGGTGGTGGTGAAGGTCAACGGGATCTCGCTGGCGATCGCGGACGACGTGGCCAACCCGGCCGAGGCGGCGCGGTCCAGTGCCACGGTCAACCCGGTGAAGTCGGTACGCGGCGCGACCGAGGCCACGGTGGCCTGGTTCTGCTCGGCAATCCGCCGCGCCTCACGGTCCAGTTCGGCCAGTGAGTACGGCACGGAGACGGTGGCCAGCCGGACGCCCTTGGCCATCATCGCTCCGGTGGTGAGCGACGCCGGCACGTCGCCCTTCCAGTAGAGGATCACCTGCCGGGCGGGGATGTCGACCGCGACACCGGCGAAGCCCGGGAGGCGCTGCTTCGCGACCTGCTCCTGAATCCGATCGGACAGCGCCACGAGCGGTGCCTGCGCCCGCTCCACGTCGGTGGCACCCACGCTGCCGGCCGAAACGAGTTGTCTCGGGGTGTCCGGCTTCCCGACCGGAGCGGCCCCGGCAGGCGTACCGGCCGCCAGGCCGAGTGCGCCGATCGCGAGGAAAACCAGCAGTCGACGCGAGGGCCCAGGGCTGCGATGCCAAGTCATGTCAGACCTCGTCCTTTCCACGGAGCGGCTGGAACTGCCGGCCCGCCACGCGGGACGGCGGCACCATGGTCACATGCGCCAATGGACGCGGACTGGTCGGTGACTGGACCGACGTGCCGCCCCGACCCGGCCGCCGCGCGGACCGGGACGCATCATCGCCCGGCGCAGGCCCGTCAACTCCGGTCCCGGCTCCACCCCGAGCTCCCGGGCGAGCCGCTGCGCGATCCGTCGGTAGACGGCCAGCCCTTCGGCCCGCTGTCCGATCGCCCAGTGCAACCGGATCAGCCACGCGTGGATCCCCTCGTGCAGGGGGGCCGCCGCGGCCGCCCGGGCCACCGCGGCCAGTACCTCGTCCGCGGCGCCCAGCCCCAGCGCGGCCTCGGCGTGCCAGCACACCGCCGTCAAGCGCTCGTTGGCCGTCGCGGTGAGCAGCGGATGGTTGGCGAGGGCGGGAATGTCCGCGAGCAGGGGTGATTGCCAGGTCCGCATCGCCTCGTCGAGCAGGAGGACGACCCGCTGGTGGTCACCCTGACGGCGGGCCGTCCGGGCAGCGTCCACCATGGTCCGGAACCGGCGCAGGTCCACGCAGGCCGGGTCGACCCGGAGCGCGTAGCCGTCGCCCACCCGTACCAGCAGGTCACTCGGCATTCGTGGTGGGCGTTCCGGTTCCAGGGCACGCCGTAGCCGCTTCACGTACGTCTGAATGATGTTGGTTGCCTCACGTGGTGGTTCGTCCGTCCAGAGTGCCTCCACGAGTTCTCGATGAATCACCGGCTGTCCGGCGGAGAGTGCCAGCACCGCGAAGAGGGCGCGTTGTCCCGCCGGACCGAGAGGTATTTCCTCGGAACCCCGCCACGCCGCCGTCCGCCCGAACAACTGGACCACCAACCGCCTCGCCGCCGCACCATCCTTCGCATACGACCGATCCGTCGCCACCGGCGACACGCCAAAGGCATCCACGTCAGTCATCGATGAGCTCTCCCCCGTGCATCGACGCGCCTGAGTCGGAAAGTCTCGCACGAGGAGACGCTGTCTACCCGTTTTCGTCGTCTAGGCTCGTCGGGACGTACCGTGGGGAAGCCGTAGCAGCAGAAGAGGGTTCGAGCGGAATGAAGCTTGACCAGCGGAGCCGTCGACGTACCCGGATCCTGCTGATCTCCGTCGCGGCGCTGGTCGCGGCGACGTTGACCGGCTGGTACCTGGTGGCATCCCGGGCCGGCGGGCCGGCCGGCGAGCAGACCGTCACCAGCGCCGGGGTACGCATCTCCGTGCCGGCGGGGTGGGACCGCAACGCCACCGAATGCGGCACACCGGTGCGGGACACCTACCTCGTCGACGTCACCGACGTCGCGGCCTGCGCGTTGACGCCCGCGCCCCGGGTCGACTACGCCGAGATCCGACGGGCCACGAACCTCGCGCTCGACCCGGTTGCGGCGGTCGCGACGACTGACGGCACGGCGGCCGGCCATCCGGTACGGCGCGGCGCGGACGTACTGCCGGACGGCCGGGCCCGGCGGGTGGTGCTGATCCCCGACCGTCAGGTTGTCGTCGTCGCGGTCGCGGACGATCCGGCGACCGCCGACGCGATCGCCGACTCGGTACGGCTCGACTGACGTCCGGGACGGCCGGGGATGAGGTTCAGTCGCCCGGATGTCGGATCGGGGCTCCCGCCGGTCGTCTACGAAATGACGACCGCCGCCCGGTCGGCGGTGCACGGTGACGAGGTCGACCGGTACGCGCCGCTGACCGGCAACCGAGAGGACCGGACGATGAAGTACGTGCTGATGTTCGTCGACACCGAGCAGTTCGCCGCCGACCTGCGGGCCATGGACGGTGCGGAGCAGGAACGCGCCTACCTGCGGGTGCAGCAGTGGTTCGCCGACCACAGCGACAAGATCACCCACCACACCCATCTGCTGCCGGCGCACACCGCGACGACCGTACGCCTGGCCGGCGGCGAACCCCTGGTCTCCGACGGCCCGTTCGTCGAGGGCAAGGAGGTGGTCAGCGGTTACGTGGAGATCGACGTCGCGGATCTGGACGAGGCGCTGGCCATGGTCCGGGCCTGGCCCGCCTGCCCGGTCGTCGAGATCCGGCCGATCGCTGGATGACCGTCGTGCCGCACGACGAGCTGGCCCGGGTGGTACGTGACCACGCGGGCCGGCTCGCGGCGTCCCTGGTGCACCTCACCGGTGACTTCGGCGCCGCCGAGGACCTGGTGCAGGACGCGGTGGAAGCGGCGCTACGGCACTGGCCGGTGGACGGGATCCCGGACCGGCCGGACGCCTGGCTCCACACCGTCGCCCGACGCCGTGGGCTGGACGTACTGCGCCGGGATGCCCGGCACCGCGGCAAACTCGCCCTCCTGGGTCGGCCCGCCCAGCCCGACCCGGGCGACCTGCTCCGACTGATCTTCACCTGCTGCCATCCGGCGTTGCCGCGTACCGCCCAGGTGGCGCTCACCCTCCGGGTGGTGTGCGGGCTGACCACGGCCCAGATCGCGAAGGCGTTCCTGATCCCGGAAAGCACCGTCGGTCAGCGGATCACCCGCGCAAAACGGAAGATCAGCGAAGCGGGTATCCCGTACCGGGTCCCCGGTCCGGACGAGCTCGGTGAGCGGCTCGCCGTGGTGCTGGCCGTGGTCTACCTTCTCTTCAACGAGGCCTACCTGCCGAGCAGCGCCGAGCCGGCGCGGGGTCGGGACCTGGCCGACGACGCCGAGTTCCTGGCCACGACGCTGCACAACCTCATGCCCGGCGAGCCGGAGGTGACCGGGCTGCTCGCCCTGATCCGGCTACACCGGGCCCGGGCAGCGGCCCGGTTCGACGTACACGGTCGTCTCGTCCGGCTGGCCGACCAGGACCGGACGCGCTGGGACCACCAGGCGATCACCGAGGCGACCCGGCTCATCAGCGCCGCCGCCGCGCGGCGGCGCCCCGGCCCATACCAGCTCCAGGCGGCGATCGTGGCCTGTCACGCCGAGGCATCCCGGTGGGAGGAGACCGACTGGGCGCAGATCCGGGTGCTCTACGACATGCTGCTGCACCTCGCCCCGTCACCGGTCACCCGGCTGCACCGCGCGATCGCCAACCGGTACGTCGCCGGCCCGGCCGCCGCGCTCGCCGAGGTCGACGCGCTGCCCGGAACACTGGACAGCTACCACCTGTTCCACGCCACCCGGGCCGAACTCCTGCGTGACCTGGATCGGCTCGACGAGGCACGGGCGGCTGACGAGGCGGCACTGGCGCTGACCACCAACCCCGCCGAACAGTCCCTGCTCCGTCAGCGACTCAGCTGGGCCTGATCACCGGGGGCCGGGCGGGCGAGCCGGTTGACCGTCCCGGCCCGCGGGTTCACAGTCAGCGCATCGGCCGGAACGCGGCCCGGACCTCGGCGGAGAAGAGCGCCGGCTCCTCCCAGGCGGGGAAGTGGCCGCCGCGGTCGACCTCGTTGAAGTAGGCGAGGCCGGGGTAGACCATCTCGGCCCAGCTGCGCGGGGCAGCCCAGATCTCGCCCGGGAACGTCGTGAAGCCGACCGGCACCGAGACCGGCGGAGGAGCCTGGCCGGACGCCCTGGCTTTGGCCACGAACCGTCCAAATTCCCAGTACCACCGGGCGGCCGAGGCGCCGGTGCCGGTCAGCCAGTACAGCGTGATGTTGTCGACGATGCTGTCCCGGGTGAGGCTGCCCGCCGGCTCGCCGTCGACAAAGGCGCGGGAGATCTTGTAGTAGCTGTCCGTGTCGTGGTCGAGCATCCAGGCCGCCAGCCCGACGGGTGAATCGAGCAGCGAGTAGCCGATCGTCTGCGGTCGGGTGGACTGCTCCAGGAAGTAACCGAAGCCGTCCGTCGTGAACGTCTCGAGCGCCTTGCGCGCCGTGCGTTCCGGCTCGGACTCCACCGGCAGTTGGTCCTTGATAGCAATGGCACCGGAGAGCAGGTTGACATGGATGCCGAGCAGCCCTTCGGGCGCCTGGCGGCCCATCGCGTCCGTGACGTTGGCGCCCACGTCGCCGCCCTGGGCGACGTAGCGCGGGTAGCCGAGGCGGTTCATCAGCTCCGCCCACGCGTGGGCGATGCGGCCGGACTCCCAGCCGAGCTCGGTCGGCTCACCCGAGAAGCCGTAGCCCGGCAGGGACGGCAGCACCAGGTGGAACGCGTCGTCGGAGGTGCCGCCGTGCGCGGTCGGGTCGGTGAGTGGGCCGATGACCCCGAGCAGCTCGACGACCGAGCCCGGCCAACCGTGCGTCATGATCAGCGGCAGGGCGTTGTCGTGCCGCGACCGCACGTGGATGAAGTGGATCTCGACGCCGTCGATGGTGGTCGTGTACTGCGGCAGGGCGTTCAGCCTCGCCTCGCACGCGCGCCAGTCGTACTCGGTAGTCCAGTAGCGGGCCAGTTCCTGGACCGTCGCCAGCTGAACCCCCTGCGACCGGTCGGTGACCAGCTCCCGACTGGGCCAGCGGGTGGCCGCGATCCGGCGGCGCAGATCAGCAATCGCTTCTTCCGGGATGTCGAGCCGGAAGGAACGGACTTTCCTGTCGTTGGACATGTTCTCCACCCGCCGGATCAAATCGACCGGCGCGCCGGGGCGCCGGCAGGGCTCACATGCGTCCATCGTCGCACCGGTCCGGCAACCGGCGGACCAAAACGGCCGTCTCAGGGCCGATAACCCCGGTGCGGCTGTACGCCGGCTCGGGGAGCGGCCCAGGTGTGTGGGCCCGGAAGAACCGGCCGATCGTCGTGCCGGGGGTGCCGTCCGGTTCCACTGTCCGGCGCAATCCGCAAGGTCGAGAAACCCAATCTCCACGCTGGCGGTGCGGGCTCGATTCCCGAGAGAGGCGATCTGATGGAGAAAGGGTGATTGGCCTTGTGGCGGAAGCTGTCCAGCCGACGGACGGCACATATCCAAGACCTGCACGGCGGCACCACCGTTCACACACAACTGGTTCGTACGATCACCCCCGTGACCATCGACGCCAGCGTGCCCCGCCGTCGACAGCAGCTCACCTGGATGCCAATTCCGATCGCCGTGCTCAACGCCGGGCTGCTGCTCAACGCCGCCGTGACGGTCTGGGACCTGCTCCACATCAAGGAACTGCTCAACTACGGCGACAGCCAGAACGGGGCGATCGCCTTCCTGCTGGAGGCGGCCTTCGCCTACCTGCGGCTGGGCGTGACGGCGGTGCTGGTACCGACCCTGTGGATCGCCGCTCGGCGGGCACGCGTACCCGGGTCGCGGTCGCCCCGGATCATCGGGCCGATCTGCGGGTTCTTCGCCGTGTGCGGCGGTGGTTGGGTGCTGACGCTACCGATCAACGACGGCAGCGACCCGAAGCGTCTCGGCATCGTGCACGACGCCCGGGTGCCGAGCTGGGTCAGCGTGTCCGATGTCGTGGCGCCGTACGCGGTCCTCATCGGTGCCACGGGCGCGGTGCTGCTGGTCCTCTGGGCGTTCACCACCTGGGTGAGAACAGGTACGCGCGCCCGTGACGTTGGTGGTCGTACAGGTCTTACGCGTCCCACTGGTTCCGCATCCACCGGGATCACCGCGTCCGACGCTGCCGACCGGGATGCGTGATAGGTTGCCGCCTATGCGCTCGAAGTCACTCGAAAGCGCCGCAACCGAGCATGTCAGCCGCGTGGCGGACTACTACGACGCCAACACCCGGCGCTTCCTGCGCTTCGGCGAAAGTTCGAGCAACGATGCCATCCACCGGGGCCTGTGGATGCCGGGGGTCACGGACACCGCCGAGGCCGCGAACGCGGTGAACCGCCTGGTGGTCGAGCGTCTGAGCGGCCACGTACCGGCCGGCGAGGGACGAGTGCTTGATCTTGGCTGCGGCGTGGGCGCGACGGTGGTCAAACTGGCCCGGGCGATGGACGCCCAGGTCACCGGCGTGACGATCAGCCAGGTGCAGGCCGAGATCGCCGAGAGGCGGTTCTCGGCCGAGGGGCTGACCGAACGCTGCCGCGTTATCCGCGAGGACTTCGCCCAGCTCCCCGCCGAGCCGCAGTACCACGCCATGGTCGCCATCGAGGCTGTGATCCACTCGCCGTCGTTGGCGGAACTGGTCCCATCCCTGGCCGCGCGCCTGGTGCCGGGCGGTCGCCTGGTCCTGTGCGACGACTGGATGACCGACAAGGATCGAGGGCTTCCGGCCCGCGAGCGCTGCCTGGACCAGTTCCGCGCCGGCTGGCGCGTCGGCAGCCTGCATACCGTGGCGGAGTTGGCCGCCATCGGCGAGTCCGCCGGCCTGCGCCTGCGCGAAAACCTGGATCTCACCAGCTACCTGCACCTCGGACGCCCACGGGACCGGGTGATCAACGTGCTCGTGGGCGCCGCGGGCGTGCTGCCCCCAGTGCGCGACCGGCTGGTCGAGAAGCCCTTCTGGGCCAACATGATCGGCGGCTCGGCACTGCAGGCGGGGCTGGCGCGGCGCTGGCTCGAATACCGCCTGCTGGTGCTCGAACGGGTCTGACCGCCGTCGGGACACAGGAGGGGCGCCGGAGGTGTCCGGCACGTACCATCCCCGCTGTGAAGTACGCGGTGGCACCGTCCCGATGGTTGGTCAGGCTGAGGTCGGGGGTCCAACTGGAGGTGTGGGCGAACGGCTACAGCGTGGACGAGGGCCACTACGTCTTCGGCACGGTCTTCGACGGCGTGCCGGAGGAGTTGGCCGGAGCACCGCTCGCCGCCTGGCCGCCGCTGCAGGCTGGCAGCTTCCAGATCCTCGTCGCGAGGATCCCCGAAGACGAGGTCGCCGATGTCGAATCCGGTGTCGATGCGGAAACCTCCGTCCCCGGCTCCGATTGACGATCCCCACCGGGTCCGGCGGCGGGCGGCGGATCGAGGTCCAGCCTCGGGCCAGCAGGCGTCACTACGCGGCCACCTTCTCCACCATCAAGGTCGAGTACGTGCACCGCCGTCACTTCCGCACCCGTACCGAGGCCCGTCTGGAGATCGCCACCTGGATCACCGACTTCTACAACCGGCGCCGCCGGCACTCCGTCTGCGACTGGCGCTCACCCATCGACTACAAACGATCAGAGACCCGCGCCCTGGAGGCCCAGGCCGCATAAACGGAGCCCTCCACGATTCCAGGGGATTGACACGTCAGGCCGGAAACACCCTTAGATCCACACACCCAATCCCAAGGCCCCGGCCGCCGGCGCCGCAGTCCTTGGCACCTATCGGGGGAAGGGGGCAGCCTGGCGGTCAATCAATCGCAGCTGTAGGCGATGAACTGCCTTCGAGCCCGGTGAACCAGCCGAGCATGTCTTGAGGGCTCACGTCGTAGCCGGTGGCTCGTTCCCCGCTCCAGTTGACGCCGATCAGGACTCCCTGCTCCGCTAACCAGGGCACAAAATCGCCCAGCCACTGATCGAACGGCATTAGACGATCTCGAGCCCGTTGTAAGCGGGCACCTGTTCGACTACACGTTGCGCTCGTGACCGCAGCGACCAGAAGGGCATCGCCCGGCTCCCATCGGGTTTGTGGGGCGCGATGTAGGAGCCGTCATCCTCTAGGCCGTGTGTCATAAGTGCCGTTCGAGTCTCCGAAGCCAGGTGTCGATCATGCTGATGGTGGCGGTGGCTTCGTAGCGCACGGCGAGTTTGTCGTAGCGGGTGGCCACGGCGCGGTGTTGTTTG
>NZ_JBDPMH010000055.1:0-26291 GCF_039871735.1 Plantactinospora sp. B24E8 | reverse complement strand
GTCGGTCAGCGCCTCCTCGCTCTGGCCGCTGTGATCTGGCACAACACCAACATCGGCGCACCCAACCCACGATCACTCATCGCGTACGACCATTGACCAGCAAAGATTTAGGACTCAATCATCTAGGGGAGCGGGACTGACGTGGAGGAACTCCGCCAGGACGAGGTCGTCGACTACCTGCGGCACGGGCTGCTCCGCAACCTCCAACGCACGTCCGCGGACGAGGTGCTGCGGGAGGTCGCCGACGCCGTACTGTCCGGGCACGTCACGCTCCGGGAGGCGTTGACCAGCCGGGCGTACGGGGAGGCGCTCGGTGGGTTGCTGGAGAAGGTCGGCGAGGACCCGGACGCGCTGTCGCCCGAGGCGCAGGCCCGGTACGCCGAGGAGGCGCGCGGGTTCGAGGAGCGGCTGGCCAGCGAACAGGGCATCCGGATCGTCGGCACCTGAGGTACCGGTGCCGGACCGGCGATCCGCGGTGCGGGAAAAAATCCGAGCCGGATCCGCAACCGGGTGCCGTTGACAGATATGATCCGCCGGTTGCGCCCTACCCCGCCCGTAGCCGAGCCGTCGGGACCGGGTCCGCGATCGTATGGAGGATGACGCATGTCCCAAGGGCAGGACTTCTTCGGCCTAACCGAGGACATGATCTCACGGCCGAACTTTGAGTCCGTACTGCGCGGTTTCGACAAGCGACAGGTCGAGCAGTACGTCGCCCAGGTCTCCGCCGAGGTGTCGAAGCTGACCGCCGAACGCGGGCAGGCGTACAACCAGCTCCAGCACGTGACCGCGCAGCTGCAGCAGGTGCAGGCGGAGCTGAGCGAGCTGAGCCAGCGGCCGGCGCAGGTGGACCGGGCCTCCTTCCGGGATCTCGGCCCGATGGTCGACCAGATCCTGGCGCTGGCCGAGAAGCAGGCCGAGGCGATCGTGAACACCGCCGCGCAGCGGGCCTCCGAGCATCAGAACGAGGCCGAGCGGCTGCTCGCCGAGAGCCGTGAGCGGGCCGAGAAGCTGATCGCCGACGGCGAGGCCGCCCAGGCCCGGGCCGAGCAGGAGGCGTTGCGGATCAACGAGCAGAGCGCCCAGCAGATCGAACAGGCGCGCAGCGAGGCCGAGGCGATGGTGGAGGCCGCGCGGATGCGGGTCCACCAGGAGATCGAGGCGGCCCGTGGCCAGACCCAGCAGGAGTTGGCCCAGTGGAAGGCCAACGTCGAGCGGGAACTGAACGAACGGCGGGCCGCCGCCGAGGCGGAGCTGGCCCGCCAGCAGAGCGTCGTCGAGCAGGAGAACGCCGCACGTCAGGCGGAGACCCAGCAGTACGTGACCGACCTGCGTCGGCACGCCGAGGAGCAGGCTGCCGCCGCCCAACAGCAGCTGACCACGGTCCAGGAGGAAATCGAGTCCCGGCAGCAGGCGCTGGCCCAGCTCCAGGCGGCCCAGGAGACCGCGCAGCAGCGGCTCGGACAGTCGCGTCAGGAGCGGGCCACGGCGGAACACGAGATCGCCCAGTTGCAGCAGCGTCTCGGCGAGGTGCGGCAGGACCTCACCGCCGAACTCAACCGGCTGGAGGAGGCGCGGCGGGCGGCGGACACCGCCGAACGGCACGCCCAGGAGGTCCGGGCCCGGGTGCAGCGTGAGGCGAAGCGGGTGGCCGACCGGGCCGCGGCGGCGGTGATGGCGGCGGCGGCGATCAGTGCCGAGACCGGCGAGTACCGGATGGTGGCGGTCCGGGCAGACGCCGCCCGTGCCGCCGCCGAGGAGACCGTCGCCGAGTTGGAGGCTGCCGCGTCGGCCGAGCCGGCCGCTGAGCCGGCCGCCGAACCGGTTGCCGAGCCGGTCGGCGCCGAGGTCGGTGCGCATCACCACCACCAGCACTACCACCAGCCGATGCCGGTGGCCGACAACGGCCGGTTCTAGGTTCGCGGGCGGCAGCGGCACGCTGGCGGCCCGACACCCTCGCCCACGTCCCCCTCGACGGCCTCGTTCTGCGCGGAACGGACCTCTTCCCGCCGGTCGTGCCCGATCCTGGAAGTGGTCCCCTGCCCGGGCCGGTCGCCCGGGGCGTGTGCCGTTCTTGCCGTGGGTGACGCGGAACACCTGCGAAAACGGGCTTTGTAATAGGTGACCGGGCTACGGTTATTTCATTGGCCAGGGACGTCCGAGCGCGGCTCGGACCGACCCGGCGACCGCAGCCGTCATCGAGGGGGAGCCATGGCCGCATCTGTCCTGTCCTACGAGGTGTTCGTCTCCGACGGTCCGGCCCGGGCCGGTGAGCAGCGCATGCCGGACGGATCACCGATCTACTGGAATCCGCTCTCGTCCACGCTGATCTACGGCGCCGAGGAGGCGCTCCTGGTGGACCCGCCGTTCACCCGGGAGCAGATCGCGCAGGTGGGTGACTGGGTCGAGGCTTCCGGACGGCGTCTCGCGTACGTCTACGCCACGCACGGACACGGGGACCACTGGTTCGGCACCAACGAGCTGCTCAAGCGCTTCCCCGGCGCCGTCGCCTACGCGACGCCCGGCACCATCGAGGTCATGCACCAGCAGGCCACCGTCGGACGCGAGCAGTTGTTCGACCGGGTCTTCCCGGGACTGATCCCGGAGTCACCGGTCGTCGCCGTGCCGGTCCCCGCCGAAGGGTTCCTGCTCGAGGGCAACCCCGTCCGGGCGGTCGAGACCGGACACACCGACACCGACCAGACCACCGTCCTGCACGTGCCCTCGATCGGCCTCGTGGTGGCCGGTGACGTCGTCTACAACGGCGTCCACCAGTACCTCCTGGAAACCGTCGACGGTGGCCTGCGGGAATGGCTCGAAGCCCTCGACCGTGTCGAAGAACTCGCACCCCGCGCCGTCGTCGCCGGACACAAGAACCGGGACCGCTCGGACGACCCGGTCTGCGTCGACCTGACCCGGAAGTACCTGCTGGACGTGGAGCGGTTGCTGACGGAGAAGTCGACCGCCCGGGAGTTCTTCGACGAGATGATCCGGCTCTACCCGGACTGGGTGAACCGGGGACCGGCGTGGTACGGGGCGCTCGGCCTGATCGGGAAGTGACCCGATGACGCCCCCGCCCACGCCAGCCGCGGTTCCGACACCGTGGCCCGCCACCGCGCGCTACGACCTCGAACCGGCTCCGGACGGCCTCGGGCTCGTCCAGGATCTGCTCAACACGGTGGACGCCGGGGTACCGAGGCAACCGGACCTCCTCGGCGACCTGGCGAGTGCCGCACGGTGGGCCAACGACGCGACGGCCCGGTGGTCGGCGGTCACCGGGCGGCCGGTCTCCGGGATCGTGCTCGATTCCGCCGGGCTCCGGGACCTGCGGGCCTTCCGTGACCGACTGTGGCAGGAGATCGACTCCCGGCTCCGTGCCGAGTCGGACCCCGGGCCCACGGTGTCCGGACCCGCTGACGCCGTCCCGACCGGTCCCCGCCGAGCCGGTGCCGTGCTCCGGCTCGACGGGACCGGAGCCGTCCATCTCGAACCAGCCGGGACCGGGGCCGACCTGCTGATGTCGGTCGTCCTGGCGGCGCTGTTCGAGGCGCAGCTCGGCGACGTCCGGCGTCGGCTCAAGACCTGCCGAAATCCCCGCTGCCGGGTGGCCTTCTTCGACCGTTCGCGTAACAACAGCGGGGTGTGGCACTCGGTACGCGTCTGTGGGTACCCGACGAACCTGCGTGCCCACCGGGCGCGTCGGCGCCAGCCGGACTGATCGCTCGCGCCGGGCGCCCGCCGTCGGCGTTTTAGATCATGTGGCGCTTGCTGTCAATATCCGCTGTTTCGTCGGAGCTCGCCCGGGACTGCGCTCAGTGAGCGGCCGAACCGGGTGGGCGATTGCGCTGCGTACACCCAAGATCGTGTCTGCGCACCCTGAAACGATCATGGTCTGCCACGGTGGGTGATCCAGGCGGCGCGTCGTCACTGTCCGAGATGGTGTAACCGCATTCGTGATCATTGTCTCACTCGACATGTCCTAACGGGACACACACGATGTGTGAGAAATGAGGCGTCGTCACCTTGACCGACCGTTCTGCCGGCAATGTCGTACCTGACGGGAACAGCATGTTCCGTACCGATCGGGCGCGGCTCGGCGACGACGAGATGGGGAACGGGCCGTCCCGACGCCGGTGGCGTCCGGACGGCCCGTCGCTTGACGCTGCCACGAACCGGTTCGACCGAGAGGGAGAGGTAATGGTGGACTTGTCCCTTGTCGAGCACCTGAGCGGCCAGTTGGCCCGCCTGTCCGAGGTCGCCGGGCTCGACCCGGGCACCCCCCTCGACCTGCTGACCCGGATCCTCGGAACCGCCGGTCCCCGGCCGCTCACCGAGCCACCGGTGTGGCCGTCCGACGTGGCCGACGACCACACCCCGGTCGAGTACTCCCTCGCGTTCAACCGGGGCGAGCCACCGACCCTGCGGATCCTGGCGGAGGCACTGGGCTCGCCCCCCGACGCCCGGACGAACCTCGCCGCCGGCCACCGGTTCCTCGACGAGCAGGCCCGCCGGTTCGGACTCCCGACGTCCCGACTGGAGCAGGTCCGCGACCTGTTCAGCACAGACCGACCGCAGGGCGAGTTCGCACTCTGGCACTCGCTGGTGTTCCGCCACCGGCGGCCACCGGAGTTCAAGGTCTACCTCAATCCCGAGATCCACGGCGTCGACCGGGCACCCGGGCTGGTCGCCGAGGCACTGCACCGGCTCGGCCTCGGCAGGTCGTACCGGAACCTGCTGGACCACGGGGTACGCCCGGGTGAACTCGGCCGCCGGGACCGGCTCACCTTCTTCGCGCTCGACCTGCACGACGGGCCGCACACCCGGGTCAAGCTCTACCTGAGCCACCACGGCGCCGAGGTGCGGGACGTCATCCGGTCGGCCGGCGTGGTGGACGGTGTCGACGGGGCGGAACTCGCCGACTTCTGCGCCGTCGCCGGCGGCCGCACCGGCCCCTTCGACGGCCGGCCACTGGTGGGCAGCTACACCTTCACCGGCGACGCCGACCGGCCCGTGGGCTACAGCCTCTACGTGCCGATCCGTAGCTACGTCAGCGACGACGAGGAGGCCCGCGACCGGGTGGCGGCCCTGCTCACCCGGTACGGCTTCGACAGCGCGCAGCTCGACCGGGCGATCGCGGCGGTGACGCCGCGGTCGCTGCGCGACGGCGTCGGGCTGATCGCACACGTGTCGCTACGGCTGGGACCGCCCCGACCCGGGGTGACGGTCTACCTCTCCGCCGAGGCGTACCGGGTCTCGCCACCGCGCCCCCGCCACCTGCGGACGCCCGGTGACCCGCTGACCGTTCCGGACGGCCGATCCCGGCCCGGACAACACCTGAGATACGAGGAGCGAGTTGTGTCCGTCCATCCGCGAGTGACGTTGCCGCCGTACCGGATCAAGGTTGTCGAACCGATCCCCTTTCTCACCGCGGAGCAGCGTCGCCAGGCCCTCGCCGACGCCGGCTACAACCCGTTCAACCTGCGCGCCGACCAGATCACCATCGACCTGCTCTCCGACTCGGGCACCGGGGCGACCTCGGCCGCCCAGGAGGCCGCCGCCGCGCTCGGCGACGAGTCGTACGCGGGTGCCCGCTCCTGGTTCCGCTTCCTCGACGAGGTACGGGACCTCACCGGATACCCGCACATCCTGCCGGTGCACCAGGGCCGGGCCGGCGAGCGGGTGCTCTTCGGCAGCCTGCTGAAACCCGGGCAGCTCTGCGTCAGCAACACCCACTTCGACACCACCCACGCCAACGTGACACTGGCCGGCGCCGAGCCCCGCGACCTGCCGTGCCCGGAGGCCGCCGACCTGGACGACCCCGCCCCGTTCAAGGGCAACATCGACCTCGTCGCGCTGGAATCGCTGCTGACCGGGCCCGAGGCGCCCCGGGTCGGGCTGGTCCTGATGACCATCACCAACAACGGCCTCGGTGCCCAGCCGGTCTCGATGGCGAACCTGGAGGCTGTCCGGGAACTGTGCCGTCGGCACCGGGTGCCGTTCTTCCTGGACGCCGCGCGGTTCGCCGAGAACGCCTGGCTGGTCGGGCAGCGGGAGCCGGCGTACCGGGACTGGACGCCCCGACAGATCGCCGCCCGGGCCTTCGCGCTCGCCGACGGCTGCGTGGTCAGTCTGAAGAAGGACGGCCTGTCGGCGATCGGCGGCTTCATCGGGCTGCGCGACGACATCCTGCACGCGGCCTGCGAGGCGAACCTGATCGCCACCGAGGGCTTCTCCACGTACGGCGGACTGGCCGGCCACGACCTGGAGCGGCTGGCCCAGGGCCTACGCGAGGTGGTCGACCCGGCGTACCTGGGGGCGCGGGCGGCGGCGACCGCCCGACTCGCCCAGATGATCAACGATGCGGGGGTGGACACCGTCCAGCCGCCCGGCATCCACGCCCTGTACCTCAACGCCGGCCGGCTCCTGCCGCACCTGGCGCCGCACGAGTTCCCCGGACACTCCCTCGGCTGCCAGCTCTATCTCGACGGCGGGATCCGTTGCGCCGAACTCGGCTCGCTCTACCTCGGCCGGATGGACGAGCGGCACCAGCTGGTCAGCCCGGCTCCCTTCGAACTCGTCCGGCTGGCCATCCCGCGCCGGGTCTACACCGACGAGCACTTCGAGTACGTCGCCGCGATCCTGGCCGACATCGCCAAGGATCCCGAACGTGTCCAGGGATACCGGATCGTCTCGTCGCCGCCCCTGCTGCGCCACTTCAAGGTACGGCTGGCCCCGGCGGCGGAGCGGGTCGCCGGATAGTCCGCACGCGCCACCCGGGACCCGTGTCGGCGCGGTCAGCACCGTGCCGACACGGGGTGAGGCGTGTCGTGGTCAGCCGGCGACCGGCAGTCGGGACAGCGCGTGCCGGACCAGTTCGATCAGCGCCTGCTTGCTGGACGCGCGGTCCCGGGCGTCACACCAGAGCAGCGGTACGGCCGGATCCAGTTCCAGCGCCGAACGGATCTCCTCCTCGGTGTACAGGCACTCGCCGTAGAACCGGTTCACCGCGGCGACGAACGGGATGCCCCGCCGCTCGAAGTAGTCGATGGCCGGGAAACTCGTACCGAGTCGCCGGGTGTCGACCAGGACGATGGCGCCCACCGCGCCCTGGGCCAACTCGTCCCAGATGAACCAGAACCGGTCCTGTCCCGGCGTGCCGAAGAGGTAGAGCACCACGTCGTCCGCGATCGTGATTCGTCCGAAGTCCAGCGCGACGGTGGTGTTCGTCTTGTCCTCGACACCGGTCATGTCGTCGACCCCGACGCTGGCCTGGGTCAGGACCTCTTCCGTGGTCAGGGGTGGGATCTCGCTGACCGATCCGACCAGGGTGGTCTTGCCGGTGCCGAAGCCGCCCGCCACGACGACCTTGACCGATGTGCGATCCACGTTCTATCAGTCCCTCTTGTCTAGAGTCTTTCGAGACCAGCGAGAACTGTCTCCAGCAGCCGGCGGTCCGCGATCCGGTGCTGGGCCGGCGACCCGATGCCCAGGTAGCCCTGGTCGAGCAGCACGTCGACCATCACCTTGGTGATGGTGAGCGGGCGGTGCAGGTAGGCGCCGATCTCGGCGATCGAGATCCAGTTCAGGCACCGGCCGACGATGTCCCGGTACTCCGGCTCCAGCCGGCTCGTGTCGGCCGGCCGGGCGATCACCTGGGTGGCCAGGTCGAGGTTGGTGTTCCGGGGACTCGTCCGGCCGTTGACGAGGATGTACAGCGGGACGAGCCGCCCCGCCTCCGCCTCGTCGTCGCCGTCCCAGGCGTCGTGGGTCACGGTAGATGCCCGGGTTGACCGTTGACCATCGAGGCGACCGATCGCACCTCGGAACCGAGGTACTCGCCGATCCGGGTCACCAGCCGGCTCATCTCGTAGGCGACCGTGCCCATGTCGACGCTCTGTTCGCAGACCACGGCGAGCCGGGCGTTCTTGCCGGCGGCGGCGACGAACAGGGTCTGTCCCTGGTATTCGATGATGACCTGCTGGACCGGGCCGCTGTCGAAGCGCCGGCCCATGCCGGCGGCGACGCTGTGCAGCGACGAGGCGCCGGCGGCCAGCAGTTCCGCATCGTCACGCGGCAGCGACGAGGACTTCTGCACGACGAGTCCGTCGGTGGAGAGGACAACCGCATAAACGACATCGGGAATCTCTACAAGACCGTCCAACATCCAGGTCAGGTCATTGTGTGATGTGCCGTTGGTCACGCGTTCCTGCCTTGATCATCAATGGTTGCGGTTTCCGCGGTTTCCGTGGTGTCCGCGGTCTGTCCGGCGGCCCACGCCCGTTGATACTGCGTGAACCGGCTCCGGGCCTCTTCGGGGGTCCTGGCCGGGCCCGTACCGGGTGAGCCGGTACCCGTCGGACGCTCGTCGCGGAGCTGGGGGACAAGGTGCTGCTGCGGCTGCCGGTGCGGCAGCGGAGGCCGGTTGGCGACGGGCGCGTCCGTGCCGGCCTCCGACCCGGTGGGTCGCGGCCCCGTGCCTGCTCCGGTGGCCGGTCGGCCGGCCTCCTGCGGCCGGTTGGCCGGCGGAACCGCGGTCTGCCGCGCTCCCGGCTGCCCGGCCGCCGCCGGTGGACGGGTCTGCGGTGCGGCCGCCGGTGGTGCGCCGCCGGTGACGCGCGTCCCGGCGGCCGGTGTGCCGGCCGGGGACGGTCCGGAGACGGCCGGCGCACCGGGGCCCGACCGCTGGCCGGGCCGGCCAGCGTCGACCGTGCGGCCCTCGGCCGACTCCCGCTGTCGAGGAACACCGGACCCGTTACCGGCCTGCTGGTTGATCGGTCGATTGTCGTTCATCATGCCGCCCGCGCGGTCAGGTCGTCGTCCTTCGACAGTCTGGACGCCCGGTACCGGGCCCGAACCGTTCACGGCCGGTGCGTACCCCCCGACGGCGGCGGCGAGACGCGGACCGGGTCGCCCGGCGTCGCCGGCGCCGGGCGACGGTGTACCGGACCGCCGGGCGCCCATGTCACCACGACCGCCACCGTCGGCCGGGAGCGCGGTGATGATCCGGTCCGGCAGCAGCACGATCGCCAGCAACCCGCCGTACGCCGAGGTACGGAGGCTGACCTGGATACCGTCGCGCTTCGCCAGCTCCGCCACGACGTGCAGACCGATCTGCGCGCCGTCGTTGAGCGCCGTCACGTCCGGGGTGGGCGCGGTGGCCAGCAGGTGGTTCGCCTCTTCCAGGGCGTCCCCCTTCATCCCCACGCCGGCGTCCTCGATCTCCACCGCGACGCCGCGCTTGACCTCGTTGCAGGTGACCCAGACGGTGGTGCCCGGTGGGGAGAAGGCGAGCGCGTTGTCGAGCAGTTCGGCGAGCAGGTGGATGGTCCCGGCCACCGAGTGTCCCAGCAGCGCCACGTCGGGCGCGCTGCGCAGGGTGATCCGCTGGTAGTGCTGTGCCTCCGCGAACGCCGCCAGCATGACCCGACGGACCGGTACCGGATTCTGGAACCGCCGCCCGATCTGGCCACCGGCCAGGATGACCAGGTTCTCCAGGAACCGCCGGGTCTGGGTGAGCTGGTGGTTGATGTCGAACAGTTCGGTCAGCAGCTTCTCGTCGCCGATCCGGTTCTGCAGGTCCTCGATGACCTTCAGGCCTCGCTGCAACGGACGCTGCGGACGACGGGCGACGCCCATCAGCATGGCGACACCGGCCGCCCGGGTCTTCGCCTCGTCCACCGCCGCGGCCGCCGCGGCCTGCAACGACCGGTTGATGACGTCCGCGACCTGGCCGATCTCGTCACTGCCGTAGTTCTGGCTCGGCAGTTCGGCGTCGAGGTCCACCTTCTCGTGCCGGCGCAGCCGCTCCATGATCGCCGGGAGTCGTTCGTCGACGACGACGGCGGCGTCCCTGCCCAACTGCGCCAGCCGGACCGAGAGGGCCCGGTCCACCAGGACCTGTGACTGGCGGATTGCCCAGAGGATCGCGGCGACGGCGATGGCGAGCGCCATCAGACTACCGAGCGAGGCGGTCAGCAACTGGTTGTTACCGGTACGCAGCGCCCGCGCCGACACCTGGTCGGCCTGGGCGACGGTGAGTGCGATCAGGTCGTCGGAGACCTGCCGGGTCAGCGACTCCCAGCGGGACCGGTTCGCCGACAGACCCCGGGGCGTGCCGTCGCGCCATGCCCCGGCCCCGACAAGTTCGTTCTCCGCGGCGACGAGCCGCTGCCACGCCTCGCTCGCGGTGATCGCCTCGTACTGTCGGCGTGCGTCCGGCTGCAGGTGCGGGGCCACGTTCTCCAACGCCGAGTGGTACGCCCCGATCAGGCGGACGAAGTCGAGGTGGCTCTCCTGGCCCAGCGCCCGGGAGCCGAAGGCGCCGTCGATGATCGAGGCGGACCGGGACATCAGGTCGCTGGCCCGGAACGTCTCGGTGGCCGCGATGCCGCCCTGTGCCGCCGTGACGTCGGGAACCACCCGGGCCTGGGTGTCGAAGAGGCTGGTCGCGGCGTCGAGGAGTTGGTTGTAGAAGGCGTAGACCTGCGCACCGCCGGCCGACCGGGAGTCGATCGTGCTCCGTACGTTCGGCAGCTGGTCGAGCTGCTCGGTGAGCGTCTGCCACCGGGTGGTGATGGACCCGGGCGCGTTGGCGAGCGCCGAGTTGGCGGCCGACCGCAGCGCGGAGAGCAGCTCGTCGGTGCGTCGCCGCTGGTCGAGCAGGGCCTGCAGGTCGTTCGTGGGCTGGGCGAGGTAGGCGACGCTCAACCGTCGTTCCTGCTGGATCGAGCCCAGTGCGGGCACCGCGGGGATCGACACCTGCCGGACCCCGTTGGCCACCTCGCGGTTGTAGAAGCCCTGGAAGACCAGGTAACCGGAGGCGATCAGCCAGATCACCATGGCGACGACACTGGGGATCAGCACCAGCCGGACGACCCGCCGCTTGATGGACCGCTGTCGACCGCGTCGCTTGCCTGACGTTGGTTCGGGCTGGTCAGAGGCGGGGAGCCGGCTCGCGCGGTCGGCCTGATTCTGCGCCAACTTCCATCCAATCATGGGCAAACCGAGAGAACCGGCGGGCGTTTGCTGCTTCCATCGCCGATGTGTGGGCAACCCTACCGGTCTGTCCGCTCTCGCACTAGCCCGCCGGACTCGCAGTGATGAGCACCTATCGTTCGTACTGATGGGGCAATGCCGGTAGCGGACACGCGAGGAGGCCCCAACGGGCGGTTCGCACACCTGTCCGGTAATTTCTGGCTCTGGTCGTACCGCCCGGACAGGAGAAACTCAGGCATGGGTAAGCGGACAGTTCACGTCTCCGACTTCAGTGGCAAGGTGCTGCGGAGCGCCGACGAGGTGGTGCGCGTCGTGGTGCTCGAGCACCCGGACCTGGTCGCCGGGCCGGTGCAGCTGGAGGCCGAGCCGACCGAGATCGAGAGCATCGACGACGCGGCACTGGACGTCGCGGTCGTGGAGATCCACGAGAACGGGGAGGACGAACCCCGGCGGGTGGTGCTCAACGCCAGCGAGTTCGACGCGCTGGCCGTCGACGTACCGATGGCGCAGCTGTTGCGGACGGCCGAGCGGGTCCGGCCGGCGAAGACGAGCCGGAAGTCCGAGCGGGTCGACTACGGCACCCTGGAGCACGCCGGCAAGCCGCACCGGGGACGGGTCACCGAGGAGGAGGCCCGGCTGGTCCGCGAGCACCTCGACGAGGTCAACAAGCGCCTCGCCGACGAGGGGATCCGACAGATCGACCCGACCGACCCGGAGCACGTCGCCCGTTACGGGTTTCCGACCCCGGACTGATCCGCGAGCCGGTCCGGGCTGAGCGGCCAGGGCTGATCCGCGAGCCGGTCCGGGCCCTGGCCGCCGTCACGAGCCGGAGAGCGTCCGGGAGAGCCGCCTGGCCTCGGTGACCAGGCGCGAGCCGCCGGTCCGGGCGGCCACCTCGGCCAGCCCGGGGATCTCCCGGCGGATCCCGGTCCCGGCGGCCGTGCCGGCGGCCAGCGCCAGCAGGTCGGCCGTGCCGGGACGGGGCTCCGACAGCGCCAGCAGCGTCGGCAGGGCGGCGGCCGCGACCGCCCAGACGGCGGCGGCGCCGGACCGCGACACCTCCTCGAGCGCCCCGACCGCCCGACGCAACACCACCCGACCGCCGCCGGCCAGCTCGCCGAGCAGCCGGCCGAGCAGCTCACCGTCGAACTGACCACGCCCGACGAGCAGCACCGTGGCGTCCACCGTGTGGAGCCGGTCGGCGTCGCGGCGGGCGGCCAGGCCGTACGCCAGACAGAGGGCCATCGCGGGGCCGAACGGGCCGTCGCACCGGGCCAGCGCGGGCAGGGCTTCGGTGCCCCCGCTGCGATCGCGGTCGGCGGCCGCTGTCACGTACGGCTGGATGTGCGCGGCGACGACCTCCCGGTGCGAGGGCAGCACACCGGGCCAGAGCATAAGATCGTCCGGCGCCCAGTACACGCCGTAGGCCCGGGACCGGGCCGCCGCACCGGCCGGCAGCGTGAACAGGTCCGGCGGCACCGGCCAGTCCGCAGCGGCCGGTCGGACCGTGGTGACCAGCCGGCCGTCGGGCTGGTCCAGGCACCAGCAGCGGTACCCGTGGTAGGAGCCGCCGCCGTGGGTGCAGGGTCTGCGGAGCACCGCCAGTATGTCGACGAGCGGGTCGGGCAGGCCGCCCCGGTCGAGCCAGTGGTGCAGCCGCCGGCCGGCGGGGGAGCGGAGCGCGGCGGCGGCCGTACGCAGCCCGGGGCGCGCCGCGTCCCGGGGCAACCGCAGCAGCGCCTGGGTCAGGTCGGCCCCGCCCGGCTGCCAGCCGTCCCGCTCGGCCGCGACCAGCAGCCCGAGCAGCCGTTCGGGATCGACCTGCCCGCTGACGGTCGCCGGGGTGGCGAGCAGCGCCGGCGGCGCGGTGTCGGCCCGGAAACCAGCGGCGAGTTCGGCCAGCCGGCGATGGAGGAACGCCCTCGGCGCCGGCTCCGGTGTGGACCGGACGGGCAGGTGAGCGGGGTGGATCTCGGGATCCTCGCGGCCGACCACCGCGCGCAGCACGCTCCAGACCTGGCCGCTCCACGGGGGAGCGTCTGGCTCCAGGGCGGCGACGAGGCCGGCCCGGTCGATCCGGAACCAGTGGGTCAGTCCGGCCAGCACCCGCTCCAGCAGCACCGGGTCGTTCCCCTCCCGACGCAGCCGGCTCACCTCGCCGGCCAGCTCACCGATCGAGCCGACCGGTGGTGGGGCCGGCTCGTCGACCCAGCCGCCGGGGTCGGCGGCCACCGGGTCGACGCCGCTCACCGCTGCGGGCGGTGCCATGCCGAGCAGCGCGTACGCCTGCCGTGCCAGGTCGCCGGTGAGCCCGGCGGCCGCCGCACGCAGGGTCCGCCCTCCGGCCGGGCCGGCGGCCGGCAGGTGCCGGGCCAGCACGGTCAACGCCCGCTCGGCGAGGTCGACGGCCGGATTGCCCAGCCCGACCGCCAGCGCGTCGACGAGTTCGGGCAGCTGACCGGGATCCCGCCCGGCCGCCCGGTCCAGCCAGCCGAGCTGGGCCCGGACCAGTTTCTTCTCCGGCCGGAGCAGGATCACCCTGCCCGCCTCGACCAGGGCGGCCGGTGGCAGTCGCCCGACGTCGTCGAGGGCGCGCAGCGCCCGCTGCGCCGTCTCCACCACCTGCGCGTGCGCGCTGGACAGCACCCCCAGGTACTCCTGGTGGTGCGCGGCGATCTCGTCCAGGTCCGGTTCGAGTCGGTGGTGCAGGGAGAGGATGTGCCGCATCGGGGTGACCCGGTCGCCGGACCGCATCCGGCGCAGGCAGCCGGCGAGCAGGTCGGCCCGGTCGATCCGCCCCTGGCGAGACAGGTCGAGCAGGACCGTGCCACCCTCCTCCCGCAGGTCGGCGCCGACCCCCTCCACCTCGAACACCTGCGGCACCATCACCGGCAGCCACTCGTCGGACCACCGGACGTCCGGCCGGTCGGACGGGAGGGCGTACCGGACCCAGCCCCGGACCAGTGGATCGCTGACCCGGGGACCCACACCGGAGGCGTTCAGCAGCGCGTACGCCAGCGGCCACTGACGGGCCAGGGTGGACATCCGTACCCGGTCGGCGAACCGTCGGGCGACCGTGGCGATCGCCGGACGGCCGGGAGCGCGGAGCACCCGGACCACGTGGTCGAACGGCGAGTGCTGGTGCCACGCCCAGGTCAGCTCGGGACGGCGTAGCCAGGTCACCACGTCGGCGGCGGTGGGCAGACAGCCGGCACCGGCGACCAGCAGGGCGGGTCCCTCGTGCCGCAGCTCGTCGTAGCGCCGGTCCAACCCCGCCAGGTGCTCCCGGACCGCGCCGGCCAGCTCACGTCGGGCCGGCTCGGGCAGTCCGACCAGTGCGTCGGCGACCCGGTACGGATCCGCGTAGGAGATCAGCTTGCGGAGCTGGTCGGCGTCGAGGGTCATCGTGCTCCTCCGGTAACGGCCGGGTCGGTGACGGTCGCGGCCAGTACGTGCTTGCAGGGACCCCGTCCGCCCTGGTGCTCGGCCCACCAGGGGCAGGTGCAGCCCAACCGGCCGTCGGCGGTCCGGTGCACGAGGTAGCGGCGGCCGCCGGAGCTCACCTCCACGTCGTCGCCGAGCCGCCGCACGGAGTCGGCACCGGCGAGCAGCCGGGCGGCGGTCAGCCGGGGATGCAACGTGTCGACCCGCTCAGGGGCGTACGGCAGCTCGCGGTGGAAGTGGCCGACCTCGGCGCAGTCGTACCCGACCCGACCGGAGCTGGCCAGCACGGCGAGCGCGGCGCGTACCCGGTCGACGGTGAGCCCGGACCGGGCCGCGACCTCCGGCACGTCGACGGTGGGCGCCCAGCCGAGCAGCCCGCCGACCAGGTCGGCGTCGCCGACGGCGCGCGCCGGGCCGTCGACGTCCCCGGCACCGCCGGACAGTGCGTCGAGCAGCCGCCCCTCACCGGAGAACCCCCGGTTGGTGGCCGGGGAGAGCATCAGCCAGAACCGCGCGACGCCGAGATCCAGCTCCCAGCCGCTGCACAGCGCGGAACTGCCGGCCCGGGCCGTCGGGCCGTAGAGCCGCAGCGCCCGGGTGAACCGCAGCAGTGGCCGGAGCACGGCGAGCCGGTGCGGTGCGGCCAGGCACACCGCGCCGGGCAGCGGGGCGGCGCAGGTGCGCAGCGAGCGACCGGCCGGCATCAGCCAACGGACCTCGGTGCCGCCCCGGATCGGCAGCCGCTGCAGGAACGCGTGCGCCTCGGCGGCGGACAGTTCGGCCCGCGGCTCGAAGCCGGCGGCCACGGCGGGCACCTCGGCCAGCCCGCGCAGCCACCGCTGCGGCAACGGGACCCGCTTCTCCACCACGGCGCCGTCCAGGGTGGTGACGGTCAGGTCGTCCGGGCCGACCGAGAGGCGCAGTGGGTCACCGGCGCCGACCCGGGTCAGCGCGGTGTGGAGCGGCGGGTTGATGTCGACGTTGGTGGTGCCCCGGCCGAGCCACTCTCCGTCCAGTCCGGGCGCGAGCACGTCGAGCCGGGCGTACCCGCCGCAGCAGCCGGAGAACGCCTCGAACCGCAGCCGCTCGCCGTCGCCGGTGACCACCGGGTCCCGGTAGCTCCGCCAGGTCCCGTCGAGGGACTGCCGGGACCGACGGAAGTCCGTCCGGGCAAGGTCGGCGAGGACAACCAGCCCGGCGGCGGTCGCCCGGGGGTCGACCGCGAACCCGGTGAAGAAGCGCGGGTGCGCCGCCGGCCCCCGTGCGGTCCGCCCGCCGGCGGTCTGCAGGACCAGCCGTTGGTCCAGCAACGTGGAGGCGCTCCGATAGCCGTACGTCTCTGTCTCGCCGCTCATGGCCGCCGACCATAGGAGCCGCCTCCGACACTTTGCGTGCGTCGGCCGGCGGGCCGGGTCGGCCATGATGGACGGACGGCGCGGGGGACTAACGCTTCAGGCCGACGCCGGCCGCCACTTTCAACATGGTCGGCGGCGCCGTCTCGTCCGGCCACCACTGCTGTACGTCGACCACGCCGGGGGGCAGCAGTTCGAAACCGTCGAAGAACCGCTCGATCGCGTCCCGGGAGCGGAACGTCATCGGCGCCGGCGAGTTCACCGAGATCTCCTCCAGCTTCGCCCGGGCCGCCGGATCACTGCCGTCGCTGCAGAACTGGGAGATGCAGACGTAGCTGCCCGGGGCCAGCCGCTCACGGAACTCGGCGACCAGTGCCGCCGGATCCTCCTGGTCGGTGACAAGGTGGAACAGGCCGATGAAGAGCAGCAGCACCGGCTCGTCAAAGTTGATCAGTTGCCGTATCCGGTCGTCGTCGAGGAGTCGCCGGGGCTGGCGGACGTCCGCCTGGATCGACGCCACCCCGTTGTCGTCGGCCAGCAGCGCCCGGTTGTGCATGAAGACGATCGGGTCGTTGTCGACGTACACCACCCGGGAGTCGGGGGCGATCGCCCGGGCGCTCTCGTGCACGTTGGGCCGGGTCGGGATGCCGGCACCGATGTCCAGGAACTGCCGGATCCCGGCCTCGGCGCACATCTGCGTGACCCGGAGCAGGAACCGCCGCTGCGCGCGGCCGAGCGCCGGCAGGTCCGGGGCGAGCGCGATGACCTGCGCCGCGGCCTCCCGGTCCACCGCGAAGTTGTCCTTGCCGCCCAGCACGTAGTCGTACGCGCGGGCGTGGCTCATCTGGGTGGTGTCGATTCCGGTCAACGCGAGATCCTGTTCGGACATGACGACTCCCGTGATCGTCTCGAACGATGGCAGTCGATCATATTCGGTGGGTCGCCGTGCCGCGAGGCACGGCGGTACCGCGGCCGGTACTGGCGGAACCGGTCGATCTTCGACGTAGGATGGGCCCCCGGGCGGCGACGGGCGGAAACTTCCCGGTACGGGTGGGAACCGCCGTCGGACGGACGCGTCGCCGTGCCACGGGTGCGGAGTCGAGGAGGACGCCGACGTGCCGGGCGCCCAGCTCCGTGCCACGATCCCCCGGTGGATCGGGCGGTACCTGGTGCCGGCGCTCTTCGCCGCCGTCTTCGCCGCTCCACTGTGGTTCATGGTGGTCGGCTCGCTCCGGCCCACCGGGCTGCCGCCGCCTCGGACGCTTGAGGTCCTGCCGCCCGAACCGACCCTGAACGCGTACGCGCGGCTGCCGGAACTGTTGCCGCTCTTTCGCTACCTGGCGAACTCGGCGCTGGTGGTGGCGCTCGCCGTACCGCTGACCGTGGTGGTCGCCTCGCTGACCGGGTTCGGCATCCGACTGCTCGGGCCGGTCGCCCGGCGTCGGGTGGTCACCGGACTGCTTGTGGTGCTGCTGGTGCCGGTCACCGCGGTCTGGGCGACCCGGTTCGAGGTGTTCCGGCTGCTCGGCGTGGTCGACACCTACCTGCCGCTGCTGGCGCCGGCACTGCTCGCGGTGAGCCCGTTCCTGGTGCTGCTCTACGCCTGGAGCTTCGGCGGCGTACCAGAGTCCCAGCTGGAGGCCGCCCGGCTGGAGGGCGCCCGGTGGTGGTCGGTCTGGCGGCGGGTGGCGTTGCCCCAGGTCCGGCCGGCGACGCTGGCGGTCGCGGTGCTCGCCTTCACCTACCACTGGGCGAACTTCATCGACCCGCTGCTCTACCTGCACAGCGGGGACCGGTACACGTACGCGCTCGGCCTGCAGTTCCTGCGACTGCTGAACCCCACCGACTGGCCGCTGCTGATGGCCGGCTGTGTGCTCGCCACCCTGCCGTGCGTGCTGGTGTTCCTGCTGGCGCAGCGGATCCTGCTCAGCGACAACCCGTTGGTGGCACTGCGACAGGGAGGACGCCGATGACGACCCGGAGCACGCGGACGACAGGCCGGAGCAGGGCGACGGCAACCCGGCCATGGCGACGGTGGGGCGCCGGCCTGCTCGCCGCCGTACTCGCCGCCGGGGCACTCGCCGGCTGCGGCGGGGACGACGATCCGGACGGAGCAGGCGCGATCACCGTGGTGCTCTTCGGCGACGCCGAGGAGATCGCCGGCTACCGCACCATGGTCGAGGAGTTCGAACGGGCCAGCCCCGAGGTCGACGTCACGCTCTCCCCCGTGGCGACCCAGGACGAACTGATGGCCCGGCTCACCACCTCGTTCGCCGGCGGAACCCCGCCGGACGTCTTCCTGCTCAACTACCGCCGGTACGGGCAGTTCGCCGCCCAGGGGGTGATCGAACCCGCCCAGTCCCATCTCGACGCCAGCACCGTGCTCGACGAGGCCGACTTCAGCCCGCGCGCCCTGGACGCGTTCCGGTTCGACGGGAAGTCCCTGACCTGCCTGCCGCAGAACCTCTCCTCGCTGGTCGTCTACTACAACGCCACGATGTTCCGGGCCAGGGGCCTCGCGCCGCCGAAGGCCGGCTGGACCTGGGACGACTTCCTCGCCACGGCGAAGGCGCTGACCGGCGACGGGACGTACGGGGTCGGGGTGGAGCCGTCGGTGCCCCGGCTCGCGCCGTTCGTCTGGTCCAACCGTGGCGACCTCGTGGACCATCCGGACCGGCCCGGCACCCTCACCCTGACGGCGCCGCCGGCCACCCGGCAGGCCGTCGACTGGTTTCTGGACCTGCAGCTCACCCACCACGTGGTGCCGCCGGACGCGCAGGAGCAGAGCGAGTCGAGCGAGGCCCGGTTCCTGCGCGGCACGCTCGGCATGTACCTGAACAGCCGGGTCGCGGTCCCCACCCTGCGGACCATCTCCGGATTCGAGTGGGACGTGGCGCCGTTGCCGGTCGCGCCGGGCGGCGTACCTGCCTCGATCCTGCACAGTGACGCGTACTGCATGAGCGCCGGCCGGCCGGACCACACCGGTGCCTGGCGGTTCATCGAGTTCGCGATGGGGGAGCGGGGACAGCGGATCCTCGCCGAGTCCGGACGTACCGTGCCGTCCCGGCTCGACGTCGCCCGCTCCGACGTCTTCCTCTCCCCGAGCCTTCCGCCCCGGTCCGCGCAGGTCTATCTCGACGCCGAGCCGCACCTGCGGGCCACCCCCCGCACCGCCGGCTGGTCGCGGGTGGAGAAGGAGACCGACGCGCTGCTGGAGGAGGTCTTCTACGGCCGGGTCGGCCGGGAGGAGGGGCTGCGGCAGATCGAGGAGCGGATCCGGCCGCTGTTCCAGGAACCTGTCCGGTGACCGCCCGCCGGGCTGGGACGGATGCGGCAGATCCGGAAGCGGTGCGGGCGGGGGCGGCGGGTGAGATCCGGATCGAGTCGCTGACGAAGACGTACGGCCGGATCACCGCCCTCGACGGCCTGGACCTGGTGGTCCGCCCCGGTGAACTGCTGACCCTGGTCGGCCCCTCCGGTTCGGGCAAGTCGACGGTGCTGCGACTGGTCGCCGGGCTGGACCGGCCGGACCGGGGGCGGGTCCTGCTCGACGGCGCGGACGTCGCCCGGGTACCGCCGCACCGGCGGGCGGTGGCGATGGTCTTCCAGGACTACGCGCTCTATCCGCACCTGACCGTACGCGGCAACCTGCTCTTCGGGCCGCAGGTCCGGCGGGTACCCCGGGCGGAGGCGGACCGGCAGATCCGGGACGCCGCCGAGCGGCTCGGCATCACCGACCTGCTCGACCGGTATCCGGACCAGATGTCCGGGGGGCAGCGGCAGCGGGTCGCGCTGGCCCGCGCGCTGGTCCGGCGGCCGAGCGTCTATCTGCTCGACGAGCCGCTGGCCAGCCTCGACGCCCAGTTGCGGGTCACCACCCGGGCGGATCTGCTCGCCGTGCACCGGACCCTCGGCACCACGATGGTGCACGTCACCCACGACCAGGCGGAGGCGATGACCCTCGGCGACCGGGTGGCGGTGCTCGACGGCGGCCGGGTACGCCAGGTCGGCGTACCCCAGCAGGTGTACGACCATCCGGTCGACCTGGTCGTCGCCCGGTTCCTCGGCAGCCCGCCGATGAACCTGGTCCCCGGCGGCGGGGTGCTGGGCGGGTCGCCGGACACCACCGTCGGGGTGCGGCCGGAGGACCTGGTCCGTGACCCGGAGGGGCTGGTCGAGGTGACGGTCGAGGCGGTGGAGTCGTTGGGCAGCGAGGCGATCCTGCTGACCCGGTGTGACGACGGCACCCGGCTGGCGGTCCGGACCGGCCCCCGCCCGGGCGTCGGCACCGGTGACCGGCTGCGGCTGCGTCCCGACCCGGACCGGCTGCACCGCTTCGACACCACGACCGGGCGTCGCCGGTGACCCCGGGACGGGTACGCCGCCCGCTCACCGGCTGGGCCTTCCTCGCCCCGTACGGGGTGGCGGTCGTCCTGCTGATCGCGGTCCCGGCCCTGCTCAACCTCGGGTACGCGGTCACCGACCACACCGGGTTGACCCGCGACCCCCGGTTCACCGGCCTGGCGAACGTCCGTCGGCTGTTCGCCGACGACTTCTTCCTGGACAGCCTGGAGGCGTCGCTGTTCCACGTGGCGGTCTCGGTGCCGCTGCGGTTGCTGGCCGCGATCGGGCTCGGGCTGCTGCTCGCCGCGCCGAGGCCGGGCGGGCGCTGGTTCCGGGCCGCCGTCTACCTGCCGACGGTGATCCCGGACGTGGCTCTGGCGGTGCTCTTCCTCTGGGTGCTCAACCCGTTGTACGGGCCGTTGAACCAGCTCCTCAATCTGGTCGGCCACCCCGGTTTCACCTGGCTCGCCGAACCGACCACGGCCCGGGTCGCCGTGGTGATCATGCTGCTCTTCCCGATCGGGGAGGGATTCCTGGTGGTCCTGGCGGCCCGCCGGATGCTGGACGGGCGGCTGTACGAGGCCGCCACGCTCGAGGGCTGCGGACCGTTCGGCCAGCTTCGCCGGCTGACCCTGCCGCTGCTCGCCCCGGTGCTGGTGCTGCTCGCGGTCCGGGACACCATCCTCACCCTGCAGGTCAACTTCGTGCCGGCGTACGTGCTCACCGACGGTCGTCCGGCGAACGCCACCCAGTACCTGCCGGTCTACATCTTCGACCAGGCCTTCGAGTTCTCCGGTTTCGCGTACGGCGCGTTGATCACGATCGTCCTGATGGTGATCACTGCGGCGATCATCACGGTGCAGTTGCTCGCGGTCCGACGCTGGCGGGTGCTGCGCTGACCGGCTTCCGGTGCCGGCGGGTGCCGCGCCGGGCGGTCCGGTGCTACTGGCGGCTGCCGCGTGGGGCGTGCCATCCTGCTCGGATGAGAGCCCGGGTCTGTCTGGTCGCCGTCGCCCTGCTCGGACTCGCCGGCTGCGGTGGTGGGTCGGCGCAGACCCCGACGGCGGGGGACCGGGGGCAGGCGATGCTGGCCAACCTGCCGAGCTGTGACCGGGTGCCGATGGACGCGGGTCGCGAGGTGAGCGGCGAGGTCACCGGCCTGGTGCTGCCGGCGGGGGCCCGGGTCACCTCGACCGTGCCGCAGGGCGCGCTGACCACGGTCGAGGCGACGGTCCGGATGACCCCGCTGGACGTCCGGGCCCACTACCAGGGGCGTACCGACGTCGAGGTGCTGAACGTCGAGGACGAGATCTTCGAGTCGGAGGTGCTGCTGCGGGCCGGGCAACGGCGGATGTACCTGCGGGCCACCGCCCTCTGTGCGGACGGCACCGCGCTGACCGCCGTCGTCGGACCGGACTCCGACGACGCCGGACTGCCGGAGTTCCGCAGTGCCGGCTGATCCTCCCGCCGCCGACGAGGGCGGCGCTCTGCCGCTGTCGCTCCGTTCCCGGACCGGACAGGGCCCTGACCAGCGATGTCCCGGGTTTCCCGGGGCCGGCGGAGCCGGTCCGGAAAAATTCTGGGCGGCGCTGTCGAAACCGGCGCCGGCCGTTCGACGCGTTGGTGAAGGCTGGTCAACGGCCCGACCCGGTGAGCGCAGGACCAAGGGAGAAGAACATGCGGTACATGCTGGTGCACAAGCTCGACGACAAGGACCCGGCCGCCTGGTCGCCGACCCCGGAGTTCATGGGCCGGATGGGTGCCTTCATGGAGGAGGCCAACAAGGCCGGGGTGCTGCTCGCCGGGGAGGGCCTGCGGCCGACCGCGGAGGGCGCCGCCAAGGTCGACGTCAAGGAGGGCAAGGCGACGGTGGTCGACGGCCCGTTCGCCGAGGCGAAGGAGGTCATCGCCGGGTTCGCCATCCTCCAGGTACGGGACCGGGCCGAGGCGGTCGAGTGGGCGACCCGTTTCGGGGAGATGTTCGACACGGTGGAGATCGAGATCCGGCGGGTCGCCGAATTCTCCGATTTCGCCTAGGGACGCCGTCCCACCCCCATTCCCGGGGACCCGGACGAGAGCCCGGGCGCCGGTGTGGACCGGCGCCCGGGGCCGCCGCCGTGCCCAGGGGATACGTCACGAATTGTGTACCCGCGCCGAGCGCTATCGTGGGCCGGTGGCGGCCACGGAGACGAATCAGACGATCGAGGCGGTGTGGCGGATCGAGGCGGCCCGGGTCATCGCCGGTGTCGCCCGGTTGGTCGGTGACCTCGGCCTGGCCGAGGAACTGGCCCAGGACGCCCTGGTCGCGGCCCTGGAGCAGTGGCCGTCCGAGGGCGTACCCCGCAACCCCGGCGCCTGGCTGACCACCACTGCCAAGCGCCGGGCCATCGACCAGATCCGGCGCCGGGAACGGTTCGAACGCAGCCTCCCCGACCTGGTCGTGCCGGAGACCGCGGAGACCACCGACTTCGACGCGGTGCTGCAGGAGGAGCCGATCCCCGACGACCTGCTGCGACTCATCTTCACCGCCTGCCATCCGGTGCTCTCCGCCGAGGCCCGGGTCGCGCTGACCCTGCGGCTGCTCGGCGGCCTCACCACCGACGAGATCGCCCGGGCGTTCCTGGTGCCGTCGCCGACCATCGGGCAGCGGATCAGCCGGGCGAAGAAGACCCTGGCCGAGGCGCGGGTGCCGTTCGAACTGCCGGTCGGCGCGGACCGGACCGAGCGGCTGGACTCGGTGCTGGAGGTCATCTACCTGATCTTCAACGAGGGGTACTCGGCGACGGCCGGCGACGACTGGCTGCGTCCGGCGCTGTGCGAGGAGGCGCTGCGGCTCGGCCGGATCCTGGCCGGTCTGATGCCGGCCGAGCCGGAGGTACACGGCCTGGTCGCGCTGCTGGAGATCCAGGCGTCCCGGACCCCGGCCCGGACCGGCCCGTCCGGCGAGCCGATCCTGTTGCTCGAACAGGACCGGCGGCGCTGGGACCGCCTGCTGATCAGCCGAGGGCTGGCCGCCCTGCAGAAGGCCGAGGCGCTGGGCGGCGGGACGTACACCCTGCAGGCCGCCATCGCCGCCTGCCACGCCCGGGCCCGGACGGCGGAGGAGACCGACTGGGCCGAGATCGCCGCGCTCTACGCCCGGCTGGCCGAACGGGCCCCGTCACCGGTGGTGGAGTTGAACCGGGCGGTGGCGGTGTCGATGGCCGAGGGACCGGTCGCCGGCCTGGCGGTGCTGGAACCGTTGCTCGCCGAGCCGGCGTTGCGCCACTACCACCTGCTGCCGAGCGTGCGCGGCGACCTGCTGGCGAGACTCGGCCGGGCCCCGGAGGCGAAGGCCGAGTTCGAGCGGGCGGCGGAGCTGACCCGCAACGAGCGCGAACGGATTCTGCTGCTCGACCGGGCGGCCGCCTGCGACTGAGTGTCGTGGCCGGCCCGGCGCACCGGCCGTTGTCGGCGGTCCGGGCCGACCCGTCGTCGATCCTCTCATCGAACCCTCTTCCATCTCCCCTGCGGTCCGTCGTGGCGCCGCAGGTGGAGATGGGGGCGCGTGCGCCGCGTGGTTCAGGTTGAGAAAGGTTCATTGACCATGATCGGTGCTGCTGTCTAGCCTGGCCACACGTCGACCCGATGACAGGTCGCACTCCAGTGTGGACAGGAGAGAAACCGTATGAAGGCTTCGCTCGTCCGACATCGTCGGGGCAGTGCGGTGACAGCGACCCTGGCACTGCTCGCCACCGGCGCGTTGGCGGCCTCGGCCGCCCCGTCCCGCGACCAGACCTCCGGCGACCGGTTGTCGCTGGCGACCAGCATGCCGACCGGCCCGATGGAACTGCCCGCCGAGTGGATGACCTCCCAGCGGCTCAGCGACGGCAGCCGGGAACTCTCCGCCGCCAAGTACGTCCGGGCCCGGGGCGAGGCGAACGGCCTCTTCGGCCGGACCCGGGGCGCCTACCGGGTGCTGGCCGACCAGCGGTGGGACTTCTTCGGGCCGACCAACATCGGCGGCCGGGTCGTGGACATCGCCATCGACCCGAAGGTCGACGACCAGATCTTCGTCGCCGCCGCCTCCGGCGGGGTGTGGCGGTCCCGGGACGCCGGAATGACGTACGAGTCGGTGTGGCCGCACGACTGGGTGCAGAGCATGGGCGCGGTGGCGATCACCCCACGCGGCGTACTCTTCGCCGGCACCGGCGAGGCACAGCCCGGCGGCGGCTCGATCACCTTCGGCGGTGACGGGATCTACCGCTCGAAGGACCGGGGAAAGAGCTGGAAACGGGTCGGGCTGACGGACAGCCACGCCATCGCCCGGTTCGCGATCGACCCGCGCGACGAACGGCGGATCTTCGCCGCGGCGGCCGGCAACCTCTTCGTCCCCGGCGGGCAGCGCGGCGTCTACCTCTCCGAGAACGGCGGCGACAGCTGGCGCCGGGTGCTGACCCCGCCGAACGCCACCACCGGGGCGACCGAGGTGGTGATCGATCCGGTCAACCCGAACCGGATGTACGCGGCGCTCTGGGACCACCTGCGGGAGCCGCACCAGCGGACGTACGGCGGCCCCGGCTCCAGCCTCTGGCGTTCCGACAACGCCGGCCGGAGCTGGCAGCGGATGACCAACGGGCTGCCGACCGACGCCGACCAGGGTCGGTGGGGCATCGCGCTGGCCCCGGGCGATCCGCGCCGGCTCTACGCGTACGTCGGCACCGCGCTCGGCCCGTTCCGGGCGTTCTACCGTTCCGACGACGGCGGTGACACCTGGACCCAGACTCCGGTCACCGCGAACCAGGCGTCGCAGTCGACGTTCAGTTGGTGGTTCGGCAAGCTCTGGGTCGACCCGGACGACGCCGACCACGTCTTCCTCGCCGGGGTGAACCTGATGCGTTCCACCGACGGGGCGCAGAGCTTCTCGTCGGTCAGCGGCGTGCACGCCGACCAGCACGTGATGCGCTGGGATCCGAAGGTGCCCGACCGGGCCTACCTCGGCAACGACGGCGGCATGTACCGCTCGGACACCAACGGGGTCGGCGGCTGGACCAAGGCGACGTACGAGCCGTACACGCAGTTCTACACGGTCGACGTGGCACAGACCGACCCGGCGTTGAAGGTGGCCGGCGCCCAGGACAACGGTTGCAACCGGGGCTACCAGGGTCGGGGCGGCCCGTGGGAGGCGATCGGCTGCGGCGACGGGCTCCAGGTGGTCATCCACCCGCAGGCGTCGAACATCGTCTTCGGGTGCAGCCAGTACGGCTCCTGCTACCGGTCGGAGAACAGCGGCGGCACCCCGCGGCAGACCATCGGCACCGGGCAGACCGTCTCACAGCGGCGCAACTGGCAGACGCCGCTGCAGTTCGACCCGACCGACCCGAACGTCATGTACTACGCCGGCAACATCGTCAACCGGTCGACCGACAACGGCCGTACCTGGACCGCGATCAGCCCGGACCTGACCGGCGGCGGCCCGAACGACCCGAACGGCTATCCGTGGGGCACGGTCACCACGCTCGCCGCCGCGCCGACCGACGGCAACACGTTGTACGTCGGTACCGACGACGGCCGGCTCTGGTGGACCGACGACCTCGGGGCGAACTGGCACCAGGTCGATCCGGCGCAGCTGCCGGGCACCTGGGTCACCCGGGTCGCGGTGCACCCGCGCGACGCCGACATCGCGTACGCCACGTTCTCCGGATTCCGCTCCGGCAGCGACCGGCCGCACGTGATGGTGACCCAGGACGGTGGCCGTACCTGGACCGACATCGGCCGGGGGCTGCCGGACGCGCCGGTGAACTCGATCATCCCCACCTCCGACGGCCTGCTGCTGGTCGGCACCGACGTCGGGGTGTACGTCTCGGCGTGGAACGGCGGCGAGTGGGCCGCGCTCGGGGCGAACCTGCCGATGGCGGCGGTGATGTACCTGCGCTACCACGAGCCGACCCGGCAGTTGACCGCGGCCACCTTCGGTCGGGGCGTCTACGACGTCACGGTGCCCCGGTGTTCCGGGGCGTCGACCCGGCTGCCGTTGCGCCGGCCGGGCGTCGGGGTGGTCGGGGCGCTGGCCTCGTGCCGGGCCCGCTGACCCGGCCCTGGCCCTGGTGCCGGCGACCCGGCCACCGGTCGAGCGGTGAACCCGGCGCCGGGCCGGCCGGGGAACCATCGGGGGTGTGG
>NZ_JBDPMH010000054.1:0-29613 GCF_039871735.1 Plantactinospora sp. B24E8 | reverse complement strand
TCGCGCTGATCCGCTCCTACCTCGCCACCGCCACCGCACACGGCCGCAACATCATCAACGCCCTCACCGAACTCGCCGCCGGCCGTCCCTGGCTACCCACCGCCGTAACCACCACCTGATCAGTCACTTCGGGGCATTCGGGTCTTGCCATTACGGAAGCGAAACCGGGTATGCTGTCTGCCGTTCATATCACCGCCGGGGACCAAATGGTGCCGGCGCTGATCGCCGCCTAATCGCCACCTGGCGAGCCGGGGACCCAGGTACCCGGGGTGAATCCGCGACAGCGGTAGGGACATCTTCCATCCCGAACCCGTCAGCTAACCCGGTCGGCGGCCGACGGAAGGGATACATGTGAGGGCACCCCTACGCCGAAGGTTGGCGCTTGCCCTGGCACTGCTCACCGCGGCATCGCTGATCGTGGCTCCGTCTGTGGCGTCGGCGGCACCCAAGCCGGGCCCGGACGGGGAGGTCGAGACACCGCTGCTCGGTGACGTACTCGCCACGACGGGGAAGCGGTACGCCGAGGCCAACGCCGCGCTCAAGAAGTCCCAGAAGCGGCAGAAGGAACTCACCAAGAAGCTCGAGGAGGCGCAGGCGGAACTGGACGCGCTCGCGCCGGAGGCGAGCGAGATCGCGGCGGAGTCCTACCGGGCGGGCAAGCTCAGTGCCGTGTCGATGATGCTGAACAGCTCGTCGTCGGAGTCCTTCCTGGACCGGGCCGCCGCCCTGAACGAGTTGAACCTGCTCAACAACCAGAAGCTGCGCCGGTTGAACGAGGCACGCGAGCAGGTCAACACGGCCAAGGAAGCGGTCGACGCCGAGGTTGAGAAGCAGAAGGATGCCCGCAAGGTCATCGACAAGCAACGGACCGAGGCGCAGAAGGCGCTCGCCCTGGTCGGTGGCCGGAGTCGGCCGAACAAGGGCCTGGTCGACGCGGAGTCGCCGGTTGCTCGGCCTGGTCCGGGGATGGACGACGGCTTCCCGCCGTTGTCCTGCAACCAGGATGATCCGACCACGGGTGGTTGCATCACCGCTCGTACGCTGCACATGTACAAGGAGGTCAAGCGGGCCGGCTTCAACCGGTTCGTCGGTTGTTACCGCCCCGGTGGGCCGTACGAGCACCCCAAGGGGCGGGCCTGCGACTGGTCGCTGCTCAACAGCGGGTTCGCCCCGGCCGCGAACAACGACCAGATGAAGTACGGCAACAACCTGGCCGCCTTCCTGGTCCGTAACGCCGACCGGCTCGGCATCCTGTACGTGATCTGGTACAGGGAGATCTGGGCTCCGGCCACCGGCTGGACGTCCTACAGCGGTGCCAGTGACCATACGGACCACGTGCACGTGTCGATGTTGTAAGCGGCGTCACGCGAGAGCCGAGCAGTACCGACCGCCCCGCCACCCGATTCCCGGGTGGCGGGGCGGTCGGCATTCTGACACCCACTTCCAACTTGCATACATAGCGATGTCCGCATACTTTGACGGCGGCAGGAACGGACGTACGCCGGAGGTGGAGGATGGGCGCGGGGCACGACCACGGGAACCCGCTGACCTGGGCCGGACACCGGCACCGCCGACCGCTCTGGCTGGCCGTCGGGCTGCTGGCCCTCTACATGCTGGTCCAGGCGGTCGCCGCCGGGCTGACCGGTTCGCTCGCCCTGCTCTCCGACGCCGGGCACATGTTCACCGACGTACTCGGCATCGGGATGGCGCTGGCGGCGATCACCGCCGCCGGCCGCGCGTCGAAGGACCCCCAACGCACCTTCGGCCTCTACCGACTGGAGGTGCTCGCCGCACTGGCGAACGCGGTGCTCCTCTCCGGTGTCGCGCTCTACGTCCTGGTCGAGTCGGTCCGCCGGATCGGTGACCCACCCGAGGTCGCGGCCGGCCCGATGCTGGTGGTCGCGCTCGGCGGCCTGGCCGTGAACGTGGTCGCCTTCCTGCTGCTGCGCAGCGGCGCCAAGGAGAGCCTCAACCTGCGCGGGGCGTACCTGGAGGTGCTCGGGGACCTGTTCGGCTCGGTCGGCGTCATCGTCGCCGCCCTGATCATCGCCACGACCGGCTGGCGGTACGCCGACCCACTGGTCGCCGTCGCGGTCGGCCTGCTCATCCTGCCCCGGACCTGGCGGCTGGCGGTGGCCGCCGGCCGGGTACTGGTGCAGGCGGCGCCGCCGCACGTCGACGTCGCCCGGGTCCGGACCGCCCTGGCCGGACTCGACGGGGTGACCGCGGTGCACGACCTGCACGTCTGGACGCTCACCTCCGGCATGGACGTCGCCTCCGCGCACCTCAACGTCGACGCGCGGGCCGACGTGACGGACGTCCTGGTGGCGGCCCGGCGTCGGCTGCACGACGAGTTCGGCATCGACCACGCCACCCTGCAGATTGAACCGCCGACCGGGGAGAAGCTCTGCCACGGCGGTACGTCGTGCGAGTGGAGCCCGGCCGACCCGGCGGCGAGCGGCGACGCGGGCGGGCGGTCGGCGGACGGGGCGAAGCCGGCGGCGGTGGCCGGGCCGACCGGCGTGCCCGGCGGGCCCACGGCTGGCATCATCAGCCGATGACGACGATCGAGGTGGTTTCCGGTGACATCACCCGGGAGCGGGTCGACGCGATCGTGACCGCCGCCAACGAGTCGCTGCTGGGTGGCGGCGGGGTCGACGGCGCCATCCACCGGGCCGCCGGCCCGCGACTCGCCGAGGCCGGGGGAGCGGTCGGCCCCTGTCCGCCCGGCGAGGCGGTGGCGACCCCGGCCTTCGACCTCGACCCGCCGGTCCGGCACGTCATCCACACCGTCGGACCGGTCTGGGAGGGTGGCGACCACGGCGAGGCCGAGGTGCTCGCCTCGTGCTACCGCCGCTGCCTCGCGGTCGCCGACCGGATCGGGGCCCGCAGTCTCGCCTTCCCGGCCATCGCCACCGGCGTCTACGGCTTTCCGCCCGACCAGGCGGCCCGGATCGCGGTGTCGACGCTGCGGTCCACCCCGTCGAAGGTGGAGCGGATCCGCCTGGTCGCCTTCGACGAGCAGACCCGGGACCTGCTGAACGCCGCGCTCCGAACGTGAGGAGGAAACTCTGCCCGACACCTTCAACCGGTCGGTGCTGACCGCCGTACCGTTGCTTCGTGGCCTCGCCGGCAACCCGGCCCTCCCGGCCGACCTGCTGGACAGCATGATCACCTCCGCCGACGCCGAACTCGCCACGGAACTCGCCGAGAGTGCCCGGCTCTCCCCGGCACAGGCCGGACAGCTCGCCGAAACCGGCGGAACCGACACCCGGATCCGCCTGGTCCGGCGCGGCCTGCTCGGCGCCGATCAACTGCGCCGCCCCGAGCCGTCGGTGGTGCTGGCTCTGCTCGACACGGCCGCGCTGCCACCGGACCGGGCCCTGGAGCTGATCCGGCATCCCGACCCGTCGATACGGGCTGACCTGGCCGCCGTTCCCCAGCTGACCGCCGACCTCGTCGTACGGCTGGCCGACGACGAGGAACCGGACGTCGTCGCCGATGTCGCGATGCGGGAGGACCTGACACCCGAACTGGCCGGGACACTGGCCCGACACCCGCACGCCGCCGTACGAGCGGCGCTTGCCCGTAACGAGCGGACCCCGCCGCACCTACTGGCCGCGCTGGCCGCCGACGGTGGGCGCCCCGCGCTCCGGCACTGCCATGCCTGCCAAGGGCGACCCGACCGCCAGTACGGGCGTTGGTGCGACGGTGCGCACGAGGGGGCCGTCCTGACGATCCAACTCGCCACGGTGACCAATCCCGCTACGCCGGCCGCCGCCCTCACCGGCTTCCCTGACCATCCCGACACGTTTCTCCGGTCGATGCTGGCGACCCGACCCGACCTGTTGCCGACGGCGTACCAGCGGCTGGCCCGGGACCCGGTGCTGGGCGTCCGGTGCAACCTGGCGGCCAACCCGGTCATCGGTGAGCTGATGATGCGTCGGCTCGCCTCCGTCGACGACAACCGCCACGAGGTGCGGCGGCAGCTCGCCGAAAATCCCGCGCTGCCCCTGGACCTGCTCGCCGGCCTGGCGCAGAGCACCCGGATCGGCCCCACGCTACTGCCCCGGATCGCCAACGCGAACACCGACGAGGTCCTGGCCCTCGCCGAATCGACCGTGCCGGCCGTACGGATGCTGTTGGCGCACCGGCCCGAGCTGCCGGAGCCGGTGGTACGGCGGCTCGCGTCCGACCCCGACGCGAAGGTACTCAAGGCGATCGCCCCGAATCCGGCGGTCAGCGAGGAGCAGTTGTGGGCCATGGTGGAGCGGCACGGAAACCGGGTCGCCGCCGCGGTGGCCCGCAACCCGAACTGCGGCCCGGACCTGCTGCTCGGGTTGGTCAGACGGCACCCGTCGAGCTGGCGTCTCCATCGGGAGGTCGCCCGCCATCCGAACGCCGGTCCGGAGGCGCTGCGTAGTTGCCTGGCCCACGAACGGGTCCGCCCACTCGCGGCCCGGCACCCGGGTCTTTCGGTTCCCGTCCTCCTCGAACTGCTCGTCGACCCAGAGGAGGACGTGGTGTTCGCCGCCGCGGGCAATCCGGCGTTGCCGCGTACCGCAATGGAGGCGGCGTTGGCCGGTGAGCCGTTCGAGGGCTGACGCGGTGTGCCGCCAGCCCCGGCGGGACGTGGTCCACCCGCCCGACGACGCCGAGGGACCACCTCAGGGGTGGGCGAGCGGTGATGTCGCCACGGCGGTGGCGGCCACGATGTCGGCCATCCGCCGGTAGTCGAGGGTCTCCGGGGTGTCGCTTGGCCGGTGGTAGTGCGGGTTCCGGAAGTCGGCGGTGTCGGTGAGCTGGACCGCCGGTACGCCGACCGCCCAGAACGGCTGATGGTCGCTGCGGGCGAAGTGTCGGGTCGCCGGGACGTATCGGCGGAGCAGCGGGCCGACGACCGGAATGTCGAGCGGGTCGCGGGCCAGGATCGCCGTCCCGGACCCGGCCAGGTGGGTCAGGCACTCGCCGATCAGCCGGGCCAACGGTCGTGACGATCGACGGTACGCCACCAGGGTCCAGTCGCCACGCCAGCCGCGTCGGCCAGCTCGCCGGCGCTGCCCGGGGAAGACCAGCGAGGCACCGGGAGGCAGGGTTTGGCTGCGCGGCTCCCGGGAGTAGTAGCCGACACACTCGAAGACCACCACGGCGGCCGGCCGCTCGGCGCCGACCGCTTCCGCGTCAGTCCCGTCCACCTCGATCCGGTCCGTGCCGGTCAGTTCGGCGGCGAGGGCGCGGGAGCCGTGCAGGCCGGTCTCCTCCTCGTCGAAGACGGCGAGCCGCACCGGCGCCGCGAGGCCGTGGCTGGGCAGTAGCCGGGCGAGTTCCAGCAGGCAGGCGACCCCGGACGCGTTGTCGTCGGCGCCCGGACTGCCGAACACGGTGTCCAGGTGCGCGCCGAGCAGCACCGTCGACGCAGGCACGGCCGGTGGACGGGCTGTCGCCGGTGGACGGGCGAGCAGGTTGACCCCGGGGGTGGTGCGCCCCGGCAGCGGAAACGGCCGCCGCTCGACCAGCCAACCGGCCTGCTCCAACTCCCGGACCACGTACGTCTCGGCCCGGGCCAGCCCGTCCGGGGCGTGCCGCCGGCTCCGGGGCGCGTCGAGGCGCTCGACGTGCTGGCGCAGCCGTCCCTCGTCGACCGCGGCGCGTACCGCGTCGAGCTGTGCCGCGAGCGGAACGGCCAGTGGTCGGAGCCGGGGATGCGCGGTCAGGACCATCCAGAACTCCACAGGGACGATGCCAAGGGGTGCCGTGATCATGGCATCGGTCGGCAATCCGGTCGACCCCGAGGAATCGACTAGAGTCGGTCGGTCGATCAGGTCGCCGGGTGCAGCCCGGTCCAGGAACGGTCGTCGGGACGCTCGGCACGCCACTGGTCGAGCAGTTCGGCGGCCCGCTGTTCGGGGGCGCCGAGCAGCATCGACCTGCGGCCCGCCTGCACCGTCCGTTCCTGGGTGACCGAACCCTCGCTGCAGCAGTTGCAGAGCGGCTTCACCGTGTCGCACACCTCGGCACCGAGGTTGTCACGGGCGAACATCTCGTACAGCGCCTCGACGTCGTCGGGTGCCGACGCGGTCACGGTGACCGAGAGGGTGGGCAGCTCGGACGCGGTGAAGAGGAGGATCTCGTCGAAGACCGGGACCTGCTGGCCCTGGAAGACCCGCTCGCCGTTGGGTACGCCGTCGTGCAGCACGACCTCGCCGAACCGGCGGCCCGGGTCGAGAGGCACGTTGAGCACCCGGGCCCCGGGTCGGGCAGAGCCGCTGGGCCCACACCACCTCCTGACCGCCCGCCGTGTTGATCCGTACGCAGGTGGGGCCGAAGTCCTCCAGGATCTCGCCGTCGCCGGGCGGGATCGGCAGCCCGTACCCCTGCCAGCAGTCCCGGGCCGTGGACCAGTCCCGCAACACGGTCGCGACGATTCCGAGGTTCCAGAACGCCGGGTCCTGCCTGCCCCGAGGGGACCGCGCCGCCGCCTCCCGACCCAGCTCGTACGCCTTCGGCCAGTCGCGGAGGAACTTGTACGCCAACGCCGCGTCGAACCAGAGCTTGTCGCTGCCCCGGGCGTCCGGTGCCTGCCGGACCGCCCGTTCCAGCAGCTCGCCGGCGCGCGGCCAGTCTTCGGCGTCCCACGCCTGGTAGGCCTGGCTGACGAGGTCGGCGTCGAACGGACCGCGGGAGAAGCGCATTCCGGGGAGCTTAGATCACCTGGGCGGGTCGGGTAGGTCCGCCAGCGCCCGCCACCACGCCCCGCGGATCCCGCTCGCGCCCCAGGCGTTCGGTTCGACCGTGCCGCAGTACCAGAGTTCCCGTTCGGGCGGTCGGGGATCGGACCGGCTCGGGTCACCCACCGTCACCCCATGCCCGAGAAACCGATCGTGTACGTCGGCAAGAGCCGCGCCGTGCCGCTCGGCGAGTCCGGCCAGCGTGGTGTTGAGCAGGTGCAGCATCGCCGGTCCGTCCGGCCACGGCGGTAGGCCGGAGCCGGGGACCACCCCGGTGCCGTCGCTCGGGTCGTACACGGTGCTGAGCACGATCCGGCAGTTGCCGCCGGCGGCCGCGCGTAGCCGGGTCAGCACCCCCTCGCCCTGTGCCCCGACCCGGGCGACGGCCGCCCGGGCGGCGTCGGTGTCGCCGTACGCGGCCAGCAGGTCGTTGCCGCCCATGCTGATGGTGACCAGGGTCGGCGGCCGGTCGACGGCCGGTAGCTGTCGGTCGAGGACGTCGATGGTGGTGGCCCCGTCCCGGGCGAGCAGCCGCGCCTCGAAACCGATCCCCGCGAGGTCCCGGCCCTGCCAGCCGGGAAAGTCCGTGTCCCGGTTGCGGAACAGCAGGCTCGCCGCGCCCCGCCCGGGGCCACCGGCGTAGTCGTCGGTGGACATCGAGTCGCCGAGCGCGACGTAGTAGCCGGACACGACGACGATGATCTGTTCTGCCGACGTCGGGCCGCCAGCCATTTGTCGGGTCGGTCGTGCTCCGCCGGTACCGGTCGGTGTGGGAGGTTCGGACATTGACCGACCCTCCTACGATGGGTGGATGCCGCCGACCCGGGCCCGTGTGATCGCCGCCGGGCTCGGCCTGGTCGCCTTCCTGGCACACCTGATGGTGACCTTCCAGGTGCACCGGTTCGGCGGATCCGGCGCCGGCCTCCTGTTCCGCCTCGTGGTTGTTCCGGCGACGGCGGCCGTACCGCTGCTGGTCTTCGCCCGACTGGTCGCCCGGCCTGCCGCCCGGCCGGCGACGTTTCGGGTGGAGCGGGCGCCGGACCGCTTTGTCGTCCCCGCCTTCGCGCAGCTCCCCGGCATGCAGGCGATCATGTTCATGTGGCTCGCCGCCACCTTCGTCCAGACCGAGTCCACTCCGGACGGTGAGCGGGTACGGCTTGCCGTCGACACCGGGGCGGTCATCTCCGTCGTCGCGGTTGTCCTGCTGTTCGCCGTCTCCGTGGCCCTGCTCCTGTGGTGGCGGGTGTCGGTCGTACTGGACCCGGACGGGATCACCATCAGTCGGTTCCGCCGGCCGGTCACCGTCCGGTGGGACGACCTGTCGCCCGGCGGGCCACCCGCCCCGGCCCGGGTGGCACCCCGTGACGTATCGCTCTTCTACCGGGACTGGCGGCCGGACCTCGGCCCGCCCCGTGCCGAGCAGCTGCCCGTCGGCCTGCTCGACGTCGCCCCGGCCTTCCTCACCACCGCGATCCGGCAGTACGTCGAGCAGCCCGGACTCCGTACCAAAATCGGCACCCCCGGCGAACTCGACCGACTGCGGGCTGCTGCCGGCGAATCTCGCGGCTGAGCGGAGGCGGGGACCGCGGCTGAGCGGAGACGGGTGACTCCGGCCCGATCGGCGGTCCTTACCGCGACATACTTATGGCTATCATTCCGCAATGAAGAACGAGGCGGCCCTGCCGCCCTATCACATCGCCTCGGTCGACCACGCGCTACGGCTCCTGCTGCTGCTGAAGACCAGGCCGAGCATCCGGGTCGCGGAGGCGGCCGAGGAGCTGGGCGTGGCCCGGTCGACGGCGCACCGGCTGCTCGCCATGCTCGTCTTCCGGGGCTTCGCCGCCCAGAACCCGACGACCCGGGCGTACCACCCGGGACCGGTGCTGATCGAGGTCGGGATGGGTGCCCTCAGCCGGCTCGACGTCCGGCGTAAGGCACGGCCGTACCTGGAGCTGCTGGCGGCGACCACCGGCGAGACGGCGAGTCTGCAGATCCTGGAGGGGAACAAGGTCCGGTTCCTCGACTCGGTCGAGTCCGTCAACACGGTGCGGGTCGCGTCCCGGGCCGGGGTGACGCTGCCGGCGCACGCCTGCGCCGGCGGCAAGGTGCTGCTGGCCGGGCTCTCCCCGGAAACGGTGTCCCGGCTCTATCCGACGGAACGGCTCGCACCGCTCACCGGGGCGACCACCACCGATCGGGCCACCCTGTTCGAGGAGCTGGCCGAGGCCCGTGCGCGGGGATACTCGGTCAACCGGGGCGAGAGCGCGCCGGATCTGGTCGCGGTCGGCGTACCGCTGCCGGACCGCGCCGGTACGCCGGCCGCCGCGCTGGTCGTGGCCGGTCCGACCACCCGGATGAGCCCGGAGGAGGTGAACCGGGCGGTGCAGGCCCTGCAGGAGGCGGCGAAGGAACTCGCCGACACGCTCTACCGCTGACCGTCCGCCTCCGCCCGTAGCCGTAGGGCGAGCACGGCCACCCGGGTCCGGGCCACGATGATCGTCGCCCGCTGGAGCAGGCCGGTGGCGGAATGGTCACTCTCCCGGGCGGCGCCGACGGTCTCACCGGCGGCGGGGTGAGGTGGCCCGACGGCCGAGGCGGTCGAGGCGCGGAAAAGCCGTTCCGGACGGGCGCGGAAGGCGGTACAGTCGTCAGGACCTGAGCGCGGTCCACTGCGGACCGTGCCGCCATGACCAGTGAGGGGAGCCGGCCGTGCACTACCGCACCGCTGTGGTCATTCCTCCGTCACGGCACGAGGTGATTCTGGCGTCTTCGTCGGCGTCCGGAGCCAGCCCGCGCGGCTGACCCCGGCTTTCGCGACGAAGCTCGCCGATCCGCCTCTCCGGCCGCCGTCGTCCATGACGGTGCCCGGTCCGCGGAACCACGTCGGCTACGCCCCGCTCCACGGACGCACCGGTCCACCGGATCCGCGATCCCGTACCACCTGGTCCCGTGATCACACAGATTCCGCACCATGCTGGTCCGCACCATGCTGGTCCGCACCGTGCTGATCCCGCATCCGGCTGGTCCTGTGGTCGTGCCGACCCCGTGGTCACCTGGTCGCGCCGATCCCGGGCCCTCGTCGGGCGGTGACTCCGCCGACGGTCGACCGGGGCCGCCGCCCGGCTCAGCTTCGTCGTCAATCGCGCCGTCCGTTTCCGCGACCACGACCAGGAAAGGCCATCGGCCGTGCGTACCCAGTTGGACCGAAACGTCGTCGACCACCTGACCCGTACCCGCAACCTCGGCATTCTCGCCCACGTCGACGCCGGCAAGACCACCACCACCGAACGGATCCTGTACGTCACCGGCGCCACCTACAAGCGGGGCGAGGTGCACGACGGCACGACCGTGACCGACTTCGACCCGCAGGAGCGCAAGCGTGGCATCACCATCTTCGCCGCCGCCGTCAGCTGCACCTGGGCGGACCACCGGATCAACCTGATCGACACCCCGGGACACGTCGACTTCGCCGACGAGGTCGAACGGGCGCTGCGGGTGCTCGACGGTGCGGTCGCCGTCTTCGACGGGGTCGCCGGGGTGGAGCCGCAGAGCGAGTCCGTGTGGCGGCAGGCCGACCGGTACGGCGTACCCCGGATCGCCTTCGTCAACAAGCTGGACCGGGCGGGCGCCGACTTCGACGCCGCGATCCGGTCGATCCGGGACCGGCTCGGGGTCGTCCCGCTGGTGGTGCAGCTGCCGATCGGCCGGGAGGACGGCTTCACCGGCGTCGTCGACCTGGTCCGGATGCGGTCGCTGGTCTGGGCCGACGGGCCGGGGAGCTACCAGGAGGCGGAGGTGCCCGAGGAGCTGCGGGCCGAGGCAGTGCGGCGGCGTCGGGCACTGGAGGAGACGGTCGCCGAACTGCATCCGGGCGCGTTGGAGGAGTTCTGCGACCGGGCCGAGGTCAGCACCCCGACCCTGGTCGAGGCGCTGCGCGAGCTGACCCGTACCGGTTCCGGCGTGGTCGTGCTCGGTGGTTCGGCGTACCGCGACCGGGGCATCGAGCCGCTGCTCGACGCGGTTGTCGGGTACCTGCCGTCGCCGCTGGACGTGCCGGCGGTGCGGGGCACCTGGCAGGGCGCCGAACTCGACCGGGAGACCGATCCGGCGGCGCCGTTCGCCGGACTGGTGTTCAAGGTCAACTCGACCGCCACCGGGCGGTTGACGTACCTGCGGGTGTATTCGGGGACGATCCGGAAGGGGGAGACGGTGCGGGACGCCGGCGCGGGACGTACCGAACGGATCGCCCGGATCCTGCACGTGCAGGCCGACCGGCACACCGAGCTGGACCGGGCGGTGGCCGGGGACATCATCGCGGTCGTCGGGCCGAAGGCGGCCCGGACCGGGGCCACGCTCTGCGCCCCGGACGCGCCGCTGGTGCTCGAACCACCGACCGCCGCCGAGCCGGTGATGTCGGTGGCGGTCGAGGTACGCCGCAACTCCGACACCGAACGGCTGGCCTCGGCGCTGGCCCGGCTGGTCGAGGAGGACCCGTCACTGGTCGCCCGGACCGACCGGGAGACCGGGCAGACCGTGCTCTCCGGCCTCGGTGAGCTGCACCTGGAGGTGGCGGTGGAGAAACTCCGCCGGGACCACGGGCTGGAGGTCACCGTCGGTAGGCCGCAGGTGGCCTACCGGGAGACCGTGGTACGCGGCGTCTCCGGGCTGCTGTACCGGCACGTCAAGCAGGACGGCGGCGCCGGCCAGTACGCGCACGTCGTACTCGACGTGGCGCCGCTGGCGGGTGACGCCGCCGGCGCCGGCGGCCCGGCACACGACGGCGGTTCGGGCCACGACGACGGTCCGGGGTTTGACGGCGCGGCCGGGGCGGGCTTCGGGTTCGAGTCGACCGTCGTCGGCGGCCGGGTGCCGAAGGAGTACGTGCGGGCGGTGGAGGCCGGCTGCCGGGACGCGCTGACCGAGGGGCCGCTCGGCGGCCATCCGGTGATCGGGCTGCGGGTCACCCTGACCGACGGGGCCACCCATGCCAAGGACTCCTCGGAGCTGGCGTTCCGGACGGCGGGCCGCCTCGCACTGCGGGAAGCGCTCCGGGCCAGCACGATGGCGCTGCTGGAACCGGTGGTCGAGGTCACGGTCACGGTGCCGGAGGACGCCGTCGGCGGCGTACTCGGCGACCTCTCCGCGCGGCGCGGTCGGGTGGTCGGTTCGACCACCCGGGCCGGCACCGTGGTGGTGACCGCGAGTGTGCCGCTGGCCGAACTCTTCGGCTACGCGACCCAGCTGCGGAGCCGTACCCAGGGTCGGGGGACCTTCACCACCCGACCCACCGGGTACGCGCCGGTCCCGGCGACGCTCGCCGCCGGGCTCACCGCCCGGTAGCGCGTTCCTGGGCTGACCCCGCCCGCTCCGGGTGGGCGGGGTCAGCCGGCAGCGCCATGGCGAGGCGTACCCGTACCCCGTCGAGGCCGCTGTCGACCTCCATCGAGTCGGCGAGCTGCCGGGCCAGCCAGAGTCCCATGCCGCCGTTGGCGGAGGGCTGGGGGCGGGCGTGCGGGATCGGCAGCGCGGCGGGGAGACCCGACCCCCGGTCGGTCACCTCGCACACCAGTTGCCGGTCGCGCCACAACCGCAGCTCGCCCCGGCCGCCACCGTGTCGTACGGCGTTGGTCATCGCCTCGTTGATCGCGGTGACGAAGTCGTCGAGCCGGTCGCCCTCCAGCAGCCCGTGGGCCTGGAGGCACCGGGTCACCTGCTGCCGGGCAGCGGTGATCTGGTCGGCGACGAAGTGGATCTGGAGCAGCACGGAACCGGGCTGGGTGTCCGTCCGTTGATCTTCCAACGGACCGTCCGACATGGTGCCTCCAAGGGTCCCCGGGGCGAGGTATCCCGGACGGTACCCAGCGTGGGCCACGCCAACCAAAATCGAGCCGTCCGATGCCCCCACGGGTGACCCGCCGAGGCGGGCAGAATGGCAGATATCGGGATAAATAGTCGGTTTCCTGGACGCCGGATCGCGGGTGCCACGCCGGAATGTGGTGACAGTCACACCGTACCGATGGCGTTGAGCAGTGCGTACCCGACCTGAGGACCACTCACGTCACCGTGGGACCGGATGAACGCGTCCGCCCGGAGGTTGTAGACCCGACCGGCCCGGAACGTGTACTCCCCGCCGACCTCCCGGAGTTCGCCGGCGGGCTGGACGACCTCCGGCGTCTTCAACGCGCCGTTGCGGCCGAGTCCACCGTACGGGTCGGTCGCGTCGCCCACCCCCGCCCCGGCCTGCCGAGCGAGTCGGGACGCGACCGCGTACGCCAGACCGACCGCCCGGTCGTTGACCGTGTGCGTGATCAGGAGTGGGCCGGTCAGCCGACCGCTGGTCAGCAGCGGACGGAACAGCCCGTGGTGGCCCCGGCCGTCGAAGTCGACCGCGAAACCGTGGTGGCTGAACGCCGCCTGCAGCAGGGTGACGGAGTGCACCGCCAGGTGCTTCGCCCCCGCCGTGGCGAGCGCTCGGGCCCCGAAGGAGTGCCCGACCAGGTGCAGCCGGGCTCCGGGCGCGGCACCGGCCAGCCCGGCAAGCAGGGTGGCGACGCCGCCGGAGCCGACCTTCCCGGCCCGGTCCTTCATCGTGTAGTACGACGTCACGTTGAGCAGGTCGCGGGCCCGTCCCACCGCCCCGTCCAGATCGAGCCAGGCCGCACCACCAGGGGCGGTGACGGTTGTCCCGGCGGGATCGACGGTTGTTCCGGAAGGATCGGCGATGGTCGGACCGGCCGGATCGGCGAGCGTCGGACCGCCAGGATCGGAGACGGCGGCGCCACCGGGACGCTCCGACAGACCGGGGTCGAGGTCCGGCCCGCCCGCCTCGGCGAAGACCCGGTCCGGATCGCCGTGCCGCAGCGCCGCCGGCGGCGGATCCTCGTCCACGCTCAGCACCCCCGGGCCGGGCTCGGCGGGCGGGGGCGGCAACTGCTCGCGGAGCGCGTCGAGGAACTCCCGCCGGGCCCGGGCCGAGTCGGCCAGCTCCGGTACGAGCCGGATCAGCCGGGCCGCCCGGCCCGGGTCCTCGACCCTGGTGCCGATCTCCTCGATCAGGGTGGCGGCCGTACCGCCGAACCCGGCACCGCCGCCGGCGACCGGATCGTCGTCGGCCCAGCGGATCGACGGCCAGAGCACACCGATCACCGCCAGCGACCGGGAGGCCGCGGCGGGCACCGCCGGCCACGCCGCCGCCAGATGGTCGGTGAGCTGCGCGTAGAGCCGCCGCGCCTGCGGAATGTCGTTGTTCCAGCCGTGGCAGAGCACCAGCAGGTCCGTGGTGCCCGGCCTGGCGGCCAGCTCCAGAGCGGCCCGCCGTTGGCCGTCGTCGTGGATCGTCCCGGTGGACTCCATCTCCACCTCGACGTACGGGAACCGCATCGGTATCCCCCCGTTTCCGCGCTCAGACGGACTGGAGGGCGCGCATCGCGTCCACCAGCCCGTGTCCCTGGAAGGCCCGGTCCCGGCCGAGGCTGGTCGCCGAGTCCAGCAGCGCCCGCTTGACCCGGTGCGGGCGCCCGATGAACTCCTGGTGCACCGACATGAACGCGGCGGCGACCCCGGACACGTGTGGCGCGGCCATCGACGTACCCGAGTTCTCCACGTACGTCGCCCCGGGAACTGTGGCGAGGGCCCGCTCCAGCAGTTGGCCGGCGCCGGCGCTGACCACCCGTTCGCCCGGTGCCACCAGGTCGGGCTTGGCCCGACCGTCCCCGGTGGGTCCCTTCGAGGAGAAGTACGAAACACCCGAGGCGTGCGGCCGACACGAGGTGGCCCCCACGGTGATGGCCAGTTCGGCGTTGCCCGGGTCGTTGATCGTCAGGTCGAAGGCGGTACGCATCCGCCGACCCCCGGCGTCGATGACGTAGCCGTAACCGGTGTTGCCGGCGGCCGCCACGACCACCACCCCGGACTGCACCAACCGGTCCACCTCGCGGCAGATCGGGCTGAGTCCGGTGGCGAACCACGTCGGGTCGAACGGATAGCCGACCGACAGGTTCACCCCGTGGACCAGCAACTCCCGACCGTTGTCGTTGAGTTCCTGGATGTACTCCAGGGCGGCCAGCACCGCGGCCATGTCCCCGGACCCGTCGTCCCGGAGGACCTTGCAGGAGAGCAGTCGACAACGCGGCGCCATCCCGCTGATCTCGCGCAGCGGGAGCCGTTCGGAGCGGGTGGCGTCGGCGTCCGGTTGATACCAGGTGGCGGCGATCAGCGGCGGTTCCGAGTCGGCCACCGCCTGCCCGCCGGCCAGGATTCCGGCCACGTGGGTGCCGTGGCCGGCCCGGTCGGCGAGCGCGTCGGCGTCACTGCCGCCGACGAAGCTCCGGTGGGCCAGCGGCGCGGCCAGGTCCAGGTTGCCGTACCGGGCGAAGTGCGCGTGGTCGGCGTCGATGCCGGAGTCGAGCACGGCCCAGACGATGTCCTGGCCGTACGCGTTGAAGGCCCGGTGCGCCGCCTGGCACTTGGTGGTCACCACCGAGCGGTGGATGAGCGGCTGGATCTCGAAGTTCGGCCAGATGCGGTGAATGGCGCCGCGGGGTGCCGGCCCGGCACCGGCCTCCGGCGCGGGTCCGCCCCCGGCAGTCGTCCCCCCGGCGGTCGCTTCCGGCCGGCCGGGCGCGGTGTCGGCGGCGACCAGGTCCCGGATCTGCGCGGCGGTGAGCGCGCTCCCGACGTACGAGCCGATCGGCCGGGCCGGGGTTTCGGGGCCGGCGACCCGGGCGATGAGTTCGCGGACCTGTTCCTGTGCCGCCCGCACCCCGCCCGGGTGCCGGGTACGCAGCTCGATCACCACGCCGATCGGCTCGTCGTCGCCCGCCGAACGCATCCGTTCCTGGAGCGGTCGGGCGAGCACCGAGTCGGTGACCAGGCCGGGGGAGGTGGGTACCGGCGAGAGCGGATCGGGGCGGTCGCCGCCGCCGTACGCGTCCGCCCGGCCCGAGCCGAACTCGGTGGGCAGGGCCGGCCCGGTCCGTTCCGGCTCGCCGCCGTGTCCGGGCCCGGCGTTCTCTTGGACCAAGGCGACCCCTCACCGTCGGTCGGGCGTTTCGCGTTCGACCACCGGGGGCGGAGGGGTGTGCCCCCGGCGGTACGCGGCGTGCATGCCACGGTACGGCAGGTGAGCGGGACGTTGCACAGATTTGTCGGGCATCCGGTACCTCGGTAGTCCGGGTCGGCCCCGCCGGGATCGTCCGCCCGGGGCAGGTAATTCGTGAAAGTGAATTCCAGGGGTGGCCGTCGATGCTACCGAAATGTTTCAATATGACTCTGTGGTTCTTGGGGAACCGTACGTTCAGACGTATCCGCAGGACGGGGAATTGCGGTGACGAATCCACTGGACCTGGCCGTGGCGTGCATTGACCGAGCTACCCCAGACGAGGCGACAACCAGCGGTGACCGGGCATTTCTCGATCCGGACGCCGTGGCGCTGTACAAGTACGCCGTACAACATCCCTATTGGACAGAGGCGCAGGCGAGCGTCGACCTCGGGCTCGGCCGGGCCCGGCTCACCGCGGCGGCAGTCACCCTGTGCGCGCGTCGGCTGCTCCGCCCGTCGGTGGACCCGGACCGGGCCTGGGACGCGGTGGGACCGGAGCACGCCTGCAACGACCTCCTCGCGGAGAAGGAGACCAGACTCCTACGGGAGCAGGCGGTGCTCGTCAGGGTCCGCGAGGAACTGCTCAGCCTGCGGACGACCTACGTAGAGGCCCTGCGGGCCCGGATGCCGAGCGGTGCCATCGAGGTGCTCCCGGCCACCGGCACCGTATCCAGGCTGCTCAGCGAGTACGCGCGCCAGGCGGTCGAGGAGGTGTCGGTCGTCGCACCCGTCGACAAGCTCGACGCCTTCGAGTGGTTGTACGACACCGCGGCCGCACCGCCGAGGGGCGAGCGTGAGCTGCGGGTCCGGCTGCTCTCCCAACATCCCGACCGGGGCCGGCGGCACATCCTCCGGAGGCTCGCCAGCTCGGTCGGGGCGGACCGGCAGGTACGCACGATGGACACCGTGCCGTCGTGGCTGGTGCTGTTCGACCGCGGCAACGTGGTCCTGCCGGTCTCCGCTGAGCAGCCGAACACCAGGATCGCCGTCGTCGGGCATCCGGCGGTCGTGAGCAGCGTCCGCACCATGTTCGAGATGCTCTGGAACCTGGCCAGTCCACTCTCCACCGCACCGCCCGAACGGGGCAGCGAACTGCGGGACGAGATGCGGCAGGGCATCCTCTCGCACCTCGCCGCCGGGCTGAAGGACGAGGTCATCGCCCGCCGGATGGGACTGTCCGTCCGGACCTGCCGACGGTACATCGCGGAGATCATGGAACGGCTCGGCGCGGCGAGTCGCTTCCAGGCGGGTGTGCTCGCCGAACGCCACGGGTTCAACGGCCCGGACCGCCCAACCGACGAGCGCGACCCGTCGGTGGGCCGCAACGGCCGGCGAGCGGTCGGCAACAACGCGGCGGCGGTCACCGCGACCGAGTGACCGGCTGCCCGTGCCGGGGCGTCGGGTGTCCACGACCGGCCGACCGGTCGTGGACACCCCGGCCCGCTCGCTCAGTACGCCGGGGCCGGTACCCGGGGGAACTCGACCCGTACCTCCAGCCCGCCCCGCGGCCGGGCCCGGGCGACGGCCGTCGCCTCGTGCGCGTGCGCGATCGACCGGACGATCGACAGGCCGAGCCCGGCGCCGTTCGGCTCGCCGGCGTGGGCGCCCGCCAGTCGGACGAACGGTTCGAACATGCGCTCGACCTGGTCCGTCGGCACCAGCGGGCCGGTGTTGCCGACGACGAGCAACCCGGGTGCGGTGTGCAGCTCGACCAGGCCACCCGGGTGGTTGTACCGGATGCCGTTGCTCACCAGGTTCGTGACGAGCTGCCGGAGCAGCGTGTGCTCGCCGAGTACGGCGCTCCGCCCCCCGGAGACGGTGAGCTGGACCTCCGCGTCGACGGCGGCCTTGGTGTACTCCGCGACCACGTCGTCGACCACGTCGTCGAGCTGTACCGGACGCCGGTGCGGCAGCCCGCCGTCGCACTGGGCGAGCAGGAGCAGGCCGTCGAGGATGCGTTCGCTGCGCCGGTTGGCGTCCAGCAGGTGACCGCGTACCCGGCGCAGCTCCTCTGGCGACGGATTGTCGAGCCCGAGCTGGATGGCGGCCCGCTGGATGCCCAGCGGCGTACGCAGTTCGTGCGAGGCGTTGGCGATGAACCGGTGCTGGCTCTCGAAGGCCGCCCCCAGCCGGTCCAGCATGTTGTCGAACGTGTCGGCGAGTTCCTTCAGCTCGTCGTGCCGCCTGCGCAGCGCGATCCGCGCGCTCAGATCACGCCAGGAGAGGTCCCGGGCGGTGGCGGTGATCCGGTGCACCGGTGCCAGCAGGCGCCCGGCCATCCACCAGCCGGTGACCAGCGAGACCAGCACGAAGGCGCCGAGCGAGATCGCCGACACCACGAGCAACTGGTCCAGCGTGTCGTAGCCGCTCTGGTTGACCACGGCGTCGACCTGCCCGTCCTTGGCACCGACGAGTTTCGCCGCCGCGTCGAGCTTGGCGTCGGCCGGTGACCCCGGTTTCTTGGCCAGTTCCGCGGCGATCGACTCGGCCTTGTTGTCGACGCTGCGTCGCAGCAGGAGATAGACCACGGCGAGCAGGGCGAAACCGGTGCAGAGAATGAGCCCGCCGTAGATGGCGGCCAGCTTCATCCGGATGGTGGGGCGGGGCATCCGTACGCCCCGGAATCGTCGGGTCTCCATGGTCAGATCCGATATCCGACGCCGGATATGGTCTCGATCAACGGCGGATCACCCAACTTCGCCCGCAACTTGCTCATCGTGATGCGTACCGCGCTGGTGAACGGATCCGCGTTGGCGTCCCACGCCTGTTCCAGGAGCGTTTCCGCGCTGACCACCGCACCCTGGGCCCGCATGAGCACCTCCAGCACGGCGAACTCCTTCGGCGACAGCGCCAGCGGCCTGCCGTCCCGCGACGCCTGCCAGTGCGCCCGGTCCAGCACGACCCCACGCCGTTCGAGCACCGGGGCCAGGGCGGGCACGGCACGCCGGCCCAACGCCAGGACCCGGGCCGCCAGCTCCTCGAACTCGAACGGCTTGACCAGGTAGTCGTCCGCGCCGAGACGGAGCCCGGCGACCCGGTCGCCCAGCGCCCCGGCCGCGGTGAGCATCAGGATCCGGGCACGCGAACCGTCCCGGGCCAGGGATCGGCAGATCTCGTCACCGTGTACGCCGGGCAGCCCACGGTCGAGGATGACGATGTCGTACTCCTCGGACAGCAGGAACTCCTGGGCCTGCCGGCCGTCGTGCGCCACGTCCACGGCCATCGCCTGCCTACGCAGCCCCGCCGCGACGTAGTCGGCCAGCACCCGTTCGTCTTCCACGATCAGCACTCGCACAGCTTCTCCAAGATCGAATAGCTTCGGACAACTGCCGGCCGGTGACTCGGCGTCGCGGATCTCCATAGAAACATCCGAGAAACGCTCCGACAGTTAGACATGTTCCCGAGAGCACATCGGAGCCAGAAAAGGATGGATACCCATGAGCCGCCTACCACACTGGATTCTAGTCGCGGTTGCGGTCGCGATCCCGGTGCTGGGCGTCGCCGCCTGCGGAAGCGACGGGGAAACAGCGCCACAGGCCACCGCGAGCGCCGCCAATCCGGACGACCAGAGGCTCGCGTACGTCCGCTGCATGCGCGAAAACGGCGTGGACATGCCGGAGGACGAGAACGCCACCGGCTTCCCCAAGCCCGCGGGCGGGGAGGCAGCGATGCGGGCCGCCGAGGAGGCCTGCCGGCCGTTCGCCCCGCCGAAGATCGGCGGCGCCGCGAACGACCCGGCCGCCCAGGACCGGCTGATCCAGCTCGCCCGGTGCCTGCGCGAGCGGGGAATCGAGGTACCGGACCCGCAGCCCGGGGAGGGCCTGCGGATGCCGCCGGGCAGCGCCGACAGCGAGCGGGCCAAGCAGGCCATCGCGGAGTGTTCCAAGTCGGGCAAGACCGGGTGAGCTGGATGAAGCGGCGCACCGGGTTGGCGGTCGCGGGGACCACGCTGGTCGTGGTCACCGCGACCGGGGTGGTGGCCTACCGGGCCGGCGGTCCGGACACCCAGGTCAGCATGGTCGGGTTGCCGACCGTACCGGTCGTCCGCACCGATCTTGTCGACCGGCAGCGGGTGGACGGCGTCCTCGGGTACGCCGGCGACCACTCGATCGTGGGGCACGGCGGCGTACTGACCTGGCTTCCGGCGGTCGGCACCACGCTGCGGCGGGGTCAGGTCGTCTACCGGGTGGACGGCCACCAGGTTCCCCTCTTCTACGCGTCGGCGCCGCTGTGGCGCCGGCTGGCGGCCGGGGTGTCCGGCAGTGACGTCCGGGACCTGCAACGCAACCTCGACGCGCTGGGCTACCGGGTCCGGGCCGACGGGCGGTTCGGGTCCTCGACCGCCGCCGCCGTGCGCCGCTGGCGGGACGACATCGGCCGGAACCGGGTCGGCTCGGTGGAACCGGGCGACGTGGTCACCGCGCCCGGTCCGATCCGGGTGACCGGTGTGCCGGGCACCCTCGGTACGCCGGCCCAGGGCACGATCCTGACCGCCAGCGGCGCCCAGCGGGTGGTCACCGTGCACCTGCCGGTCGCGGACCAGCAGCTCGCGGTGGCGGGAGCGACGGTCCGGGTCGAGCTGCCCGGCGGCGGCACGAGCACCGGCCGGGTCGCCTCCGTGGGCACGGTGGCGACGGTGGCCGGCGACGGCGGCGGCTCCGACGCGCCGGCCGGTGCCGCGGTCCGGGACGCGACGATCGAGGTACGGGTGACGTTGGACCGGCCCGAGGCGGCCAACCAGCTCGACGGCGCCCCGGTCACCGTCGACTTCACCAGCGCCACCCGGGCCGGCGTACTCGCCGTGCCGGTGCGTGCGCTGCTGGCCGAGGGGCCGGACGCCTACGCGGTACGGGTGGTGGAGCCGGCCGGCCAGCGGCGGACCGTGGCCGTACGACTCGGGATGTTCGCCGGGGGACTGGTGGAGGTCACCGGTCCCGGACTCGTCGAGGGCATGCAGGTCGAGGTGCCCAGCTCATGACCGACCGGAGCGAGGAGGCGACGTGACCCCGGTCCTGGCCGTGGACGGCGTACGGAAGACCTACCCGGGCGGCGTCGAGGTGTTGCGGGACGTGTCACTGCGGGTGGCCGGTGGAGAGCTGCTCTCCATCGTCGGCCCGTCCGGCTCGGGCAAGTCGACCCTGTTGCATCTGATGGGTGCGCTGGACCGACCCGACGAGGGCGCCGTACGTCTCTTCGGTCACGACCTGTCGCGGCTGCCGGACCGGCAGATCTCGGCGGTACGGGCCCAGTGGATCGGCTTCGTGTTCCAGCAGTTCTTCCTGACCAGCCACCTCACCGCGCTGGAGAACGTCGCCACCGGCCTGCTCTACCAGGCGGTGCCGGGGCCGGAACGGCGGGAGCGGGCCCGGGCCGCGCTCGAACGGGTCGGGTTGGGCCACCGGCTGACCCACCGGCCCGCCGAGCTGTCCGGTGGGGAGAAGCAGCGGGTGGCGGTTGCCCGGGCCCTGGTGGCGCGGCCGGCCGTCGTCCTCGCCGACGAGCCGACCGGCAACCTCGACTCCAACTCGGGTGCCGAGGTGATGCGGCTGCTCCGGGGGCTGGCCGGGGACGGTACGGCCGTTGTCGTGGTCACCCACGATGCGGGAATCGCCGGCAGCCTGCCGCGCCGGGTGGAGATCCTGGACGGCCGGATCCGCTTCGACGGGAGTCCGAGATGACCGGTCCACTCGATGCCCGACCACTACCTGCCAAGCACCGACTGCCGCTGGTCGAGGTGCTCGGGGTGGCGTGGATCGGACCCCGGTCCCGGCCGCTGCGGGCCGGACTGTCCGCGTTGGGCATCGCCATCGGGGTCGCCGCCATGGTCACCGTTCTCGGGATCACCCGGTCGAGCGAGCAGCAGTTGATCGACCAGATCGAACGGCTCGGCACCAACCTGCTCACCGCCGAGGCGGGCGGCACCCTGTTCGGCGAGGCCACGACGCTCTCCCCGGACGCGCCGGGAATGGTGGCCCGGATTCCCGACGTACGGTCGACCACGGCCGTCGGCCGGCTGCCCGGGGTGACGGTACGTCGTACCGACATGATCCCGGCGGCCGAGACCAACGGCATCAGCGTGGCCGCGGCCCGGCTCGACCTGCTTTCCACGCTCGACGGCACGGTGCGGTCCGGAGCGTTCCTGAACGCGGCCACCGAGCAGTTCCCGGTCACCGTGCTCGGGTCGGTGACCGCGGCCCGGCTGGGCGTGGCCGAGGCCGGCCAGGAGGTGTACGTCGGCGGGCGGTGGTTCACGGTGGTTGGGATCCTCGACCCACTGCCGCTGTCGCCGGAGATAGACCGGTCGGCCCTGGTCGGCTGGGTCGGTGCCCAGCGGCTGCTCGACTTCGACGGCAACCCCACGACCGTCTACCTGCGGGCCGAGGACGTCGCCGTACGCCAGGTGTACACCGTGTTGGCCGCCACCGTGGACCCCCAGCATCCGCAGAACGTCAAGGTCAGCCGTCCCTCGGACGCGTTGACCGCACGGCTGGCCGCCGAGTCGACGTTCAACGGATTGTTCCTGGGGCTCGGCCTGGTGGCGCTGTTGGTCGGTGGGGTCGGGGTGGCGAACACGATGGTGATCTCGGTCCTCGAACGCCGGTCGGAGATCGGGTTGCGGCGGGCGCTCGGCGCGAGCCGGGGGCAGATCCGTACCCAGTTCTTCGTGGAGTCGGTGCTGCTCTCGCTGCTGGGCGGGGCGACCGGCGTAATGGCCGGCCTGGCCATCGTGCTCGGCTACGCGACCCTTCGGGACTGGCCGCTCGTCCTGCCCGGCCAGGCGCTGGTGCTCGGTACCGTGGCGGCCGCGGCGGTGGGCGCGGTTGCCGGACTCTACCCGGCGCGCCGCGCCGCCGCGCTCGCCCCGGCCGCGGCGCTCTCCAGCACCTGAGCGGGTACGAGCCTCCGCAAACACCCTCCGGGAGCCCGGTTCGCAGCGTTTGGCCACAAACTGTCGGGCAGCATGCTGCCGTATCGATCTCCTTGATTAATCCCGGTGTGGGCAAGAGGGTTGGACCTGGCCGGCCGGATGTCGGGTCCGTGCCGGCCGCAGGACGAGGTGTCCTGCACCCGGTTCGCTCTCTGCGAAAGGAAGTCCGTCGTGAAGAAGACACTCGACGCCAAGCAGATCAAGGTGAGGTCGGCACTGCCGGCCGCGCAGTACAACATCAGCGACTCGGACCCGACCGACCCGGCGCGCTTCCTGATCTGCAACCCGGACCCGACCGACTCGTGCGTGGTCCGGGGAAGCTGCAACTCGGATCCCGAAGACGCCTGCATCTGATGAGCGACTACACCGTAGCCGCTACCCCGGAGGCCGCCGATACCCGGCGGCCTCCGGTCGGGCTTGCCGAGCTGTTGTCACCAACGACCGTCGACTCCTTTTTCCGGGACTACTGGGAGAAGCAGCCGTTGGTGATCCACCGCGACGACCCCTCGTTCTACTCTCACCTGCTCACGCTCGCCGACGTCGACGCCGTCCTCGCCCGGTCCAGCCTGAACGACAACGACCTACGGCTGGTCAAGGACGGGGAGGAGACGCCGGTCGGCCAACTGCTGGCGAGCACTCCGGAAAGCAAGATCAGTGGGCTGGAGTCGTTGTACGCCCAGTACCGGGGTGGCGCCACGATAAACATCAAGTTCCTGCACGAGAGACTGCCGGTGCTGGGCGCGCTGTGCCGGACGCTGGCCACCGAGCTGAGCGTCGGCATCCACGCCAACGTCTACCTGACCCCACCGGGCAGCCGGGGCCTGACCCCGCACCACGACACGCACGACGTGTTCGTGTTGCAGCTCTACGGCACGAAGAACTGGACCTTCCACCCGACCCAGACCGAGCTTCCGCTCTACCAGCAGGGCTACGCCATGCCGAAGGCGGGGGCCGGGGACCCGATCCAGGATTTCGTGCTCCGCCCGGGCGACCTGGCGTACGTGCCCCGGGGCACGGTGCACGCGGCGCGGGCCAACGAGGCGGCGTCCCTGCATCTGACGATCGGCATCAACCCGATGGTCTGGGCACACGTCATCCGGGACGCGGTCGACGGCGTGCTGACCAGCGATGTCCAGTTCCGGACCGCGCTGCCGCCCGGGTTCGTCGGGCGGGAGGACCTGCAGCGTGTGGCCGCCTCGCGGTTGCGCGAGCTGATGGAACTTCTGGCCCGGCGGGTCGAGACGGCGAACCTGATCGACCGTGCGGCGAGCCGGATGCTGCAGCGGCGCCACCCCTCGCTGGCCGGGCACCTGCTCGACCTCGAGGCGGCACCGTCGCTCACCCTGTCCACCCCGGTACGTCGCCGGCCCGACCTGCAGTGGCGTCTCACCCGGGACGACGAGGAGATCCACCTGGAGTTCCACGGAAAGCGGATCGACCTCCCCGAGTACGTCGAGGAGGAGTTGGCCTTCATGGCGAAGGCGGACAGTTTCACCGGTCACGACATCCCCGGTTCGCTGGACGACGACAGCCGCTTGCTGCTGATCCGCCAACTGGTCAGCGAGGGGTACCTGACGACGACCTGACCGACCGTTACTCCCCCCGCGAAGCACGTCGAGTGGAGTCATATGCCACCCTTCTATCTCAAGGGCGTGCCGGCCGACGATCCGCGTAGCGGGATCACCGGTTCGACCGACCTCGCCGAGCCGGAGCCGACCCGCCGCCCGGCACGCAGTGTGAGCGCCGCGCTGGGTGAGGCTCGGCGGTCCGTGGTCACCACCGTCCGGGGCATTCCCCGGATGCTGCGCCTGGTGTGGCGGGTCAGCCCGCTGCTCACCCTCGGTCTCGCGGCCACCACCGTGGTCGTCGGGCTGGTGCCGGCCGCCACCGCGTTGATCAGCCGACTGCTGATCGACGCGGTGACCCACGCCGTCGCGGTGCGTTCGACCGGACTGCCGGACCAGGGGGTGGTCGGACCGTTGGCCGGCGTCTCGTGGCAGACCACGGCGACCGGCGCGGTGGTCGCCACCATCAGCCTGCAGTTCCTCGTCTTCTTCCTGGGCGCGCTGGCCAGCTCGCTGCGCAACGTCACCACCGAACTGTTGCAGGAGCGGGTGTCGCAGGACGTCCAGCTCCGCGTGATGACCCAGGCGAGCCGGTTGGACCTGGCGTTCTTTGAGGACTCCTCCTCGTACGACCTGGTGCGCCAGGCTCAGGAGGAGTCGTCGACCCGTCCGGTTGCCATGATCACCAGCCTGTACGGCGCGTTGCAGAGCGTCGTCACGTTCGGCAGCCTGGTCGCGCTGCTGGTGGCGTTGAGCCCCTGGGTCGCGTTGGCCGCCCTGGTCGCCCCGATTCCGGCGTTCCTCGCCGACTCCCGGTACGGCAAGGCCGGCTTCGTGGTGGCGGTCTGGTCGTCGCCGATCCGGCGCCGGATGCGGTACCTCAGCTCCCTGGTGACCACCGACGCCTACGCCAAGGAGGTCAAACTGTTCGGGCTCGGCGACTACCTCGCCGACCGGTTCCGCGGCCTCGGGCTGGTCTTCTATCGGCGCAAGCGGCAGCAGGTCGTCGCCCGCAGCCTGGCCACGACCGGGTTGGGCGCGATCACCATCGGGGTCGGCTCGCTGACGTACCTGTACATCGCCCTCCAGGCGGTCGCCGGGCGGCTGACCCTGGGCGACCTGGTGATGTACACCGCCGCCACCGCCGCCCTGCAGATGTCGATCCAGACCCTGTTCCGGGAGATCACCGGCGTCTACGAGAACAACCTCTACCTGGACACCCTGCACCGGCTGCTCGCCGCCCGGCCGGCCGTCACCGGCCCGGACCGCCCGGTGCCGATGCCCGAGCCGCTGCGCGGCCACCTCGTCTTCGAACACGTGACCTTCCGCTATCCCGGCGCGGAGACGGCGGCGCTGCGGGACGTGAGCTTCGAGGTCCCGCCCGGTGGCACCCTCGCCGTGGTGGGGCGTAACGGGGCCGGCAAGTCCACCCTGGTCAAGCTGCTGTGCCGGCTGTACGACCCGGACCAGGGCCGGATTCTGCTCGACGGGGTGGACCTACGGCGGTTCGACCCGGAACAGCTCCGCTCGGCGATCTCGGCGACCTTCCAGGACTACGTCACCTATCAGGCCACCGCCGCCGAGAACATCGGGCTCGGCGACCGTACCCGGATCGAGGACGCGGACCGGGTCCGGACCGCCGCGGTCCGGGGCGGGGCCCACGAGCTGGTCGCCGGGCTGCCGTCCGGGTACGACACCCCGCTCGGCAAGTGGTTCGACCGGGGCGTCAACCTGTCCGGCGGCGAATGGCAGAAGATCGCCCTCAGCCGGGCGTTCATGCGCGACGCCCGGATCCTGGTCTTCGACGAGCCCACCGCGGCCCTGGACCCGGCGAGCGAACACGAACTCTTCGTCCGGCTGCGGGAACTCGCGCAGGGCCGGACGACCGTCTACGTTTCGCACCGCTTCTCCACTGTCCGGCAGGCGGACCGCATCCTGCACTTCGCCGACGGCCGGCTGACCGAACAGGGCACCCACGCGGAGCTGATCGCCCGCGACGGCGACTACGCCCGGCTGTTCCTGATGCAGGCGTCGGCGTACCTCGACCCGCCTCCGGCGGACGGATCGGCGGCGGAGCCGGACCCGGACCCGACCGCCCTCTCGAAGGGACGACTGTGACCCAGCCCCCGCTCATCCCGCGCCGGGTACTGTTCGGCGAACCCGCGTACGCCATGCCGACGCTCTCCCCGTCCGGCACCCACCTCGCCTTTCTCGCCCCGTACGAGGGCGGGCCGTACGTCTGGCTCGGCAGCCTGGCCGACCGGGACTTCCGGCCGCTCACCGACCTGAACGGACATCCGGTACAGGACTACGTCTGGGCCCGGGACGGCCGTCACCTGCTCTACCAGTCGGACCGGGACGGCGACGAGCGGCACCACCTCATCTCGGTCGACCTGGTCACCGGCCGGACCCGGGACCTGACCCCGCACAACGGGGTCCGGGTGCAGGTGATCGGTCTGCAACGGCAGGTGCCGCACCAGGTCCTGGTGCTGATGAATCTGAGATCGCCGGAGCAGAACGACCTTTACCGGGTCGACCTGCGCAGCGGCGACTGCTGCCTGATCGAGTCGGCGGCGGGGCTGGCCGGCTGGCTCACCGACCCGCAGTTGCGGGTCTGCGCGGCCCAGCGCCGCAACAGCGACGGGGGCTTCACCGTCATGGCCCGGGACGACGAGGAGAGCGACTGGCGGGAACTGCTCACCCTGGGCTACGAGGACGCGGCCGACTCCCAACTGCTGGGCTTCACCGGCGACGGCAAGGACCTGCTGCTGCTCTCCCCGCAGGACGCCCGGACCGCCCGCCTGCTCCGGCTCAGCGCGGTCACCGGCGCGGTCGAGGTGCTCTACGAGGACCCCGGGTACGACGTGGTCGGCGCCAGCCTGCACCCGGTGACCGGGCAGGTGGACATCGCGGTGGTGGAACGGGAGCGGATCGACCTGGTGGCCTTCAGCACCGAGACGGCGTACGACCTGACCCGGATCAGGGCGGCGAGCCGGGGAGCTGTGATGCCACTCGGCCGGGACCTGGCGAACCGGCGGTGGTTGTTGCAGGACAACGTCGATGACGGACCGACCGCGTTCCGGCTGTACGAACGCGAGACCGGAAAGGTCGAGGAACTCTTCACCCACCAGCCGGAACTCGCCGGGTACCCGCTCGCCCGGATGGAGCCCGTCTCGTACGTCGCCCGGGACGGGCTGACCATCCACGGTTACCTGACGTTCCCACCCGGGGCGGCCCGACGCGGCCTGCCCACCGTGGTCAACGTCCACGGCGGCCCGTGGAACCGCAGCCGCTGGGGGTTCCGCGCCGAATCGCAGTGGCTGGCCAACCGGGGCTACCTGGTGGTGGAGGTGAACTACCGGGGCTCCACCGGCTACGGCCGCGACTTCATGGTCGCCGGCGACCGGGAGTGGGGCGGCCGGATGCAGGACGACCTCGTCGACGCGGTGCGGTGGGTCGTCGACAGCGGCTACGCCGACCCGGACCGGGTGGCGATCACCGGCATCTCGTACGGCGGGTACGCCGCGCTGGTCGGCGCCGCGTTCACCCCGGAGCTGTTCCGCTGCGCGGTGGCGGTGGCGGCCCCGGTCAACCTGCGTACCTTCATCGAGTCGGTGCCCGGGTACTGGAAGGCGGTGGGCAACCAGCTCCGGCGCCGGGTCGGTGATCCCGAGACCGACGCCGAGCTGCTCTGGTCCCGTTCGCCGCTGTCCCGGGTGGCGGACATCCGGATTCCGCTGCTGCTGGCGTACGGCCGCAACGACCCCCGGGTCCCGATCTCCGAGGCCGACCAACTGGTCGAGGCGCTCCGCGTACACGGCGTGGCCCACGAGTACCTGCTCTTCCCCGACGAGGGGCACGGCTTCCACAAGCCGCACAACGCCCTCGCGTTCCGGTCCGCCGCCGAGTCGTTCCTCGCCCGCCACCTGGGAGGCCGCCGTGAGCCGGACTGAACCCGGGCGGCCCCGCCGGGCCGGGAGGCGGCGATGACCGGATACCTGGTGCTCGTCGCCCGGTTCCTGGTCGGCGCGGTCCTGGCGGTCTCGATCGCCACCAAGGTCGGGGGCCGTACCGCGTTCCCCGATTTCCTCGGCTGGCTGCGTGAGCTGACGGTCGTACCGCACCGGTACGTCCGTACCGTCGGGGTGGCGATGCTGACCACGGAGACCGCCGCGCTGGTCCTGTTGGTCCCGACCGCGACCAGCGTCGCGGGGCTGACCCTGGCCGCGGTCACCATCGCCGGTTTCGCCGGATCGATCGCCTGGCTGTCCCGGCGTGGGGTGTCGGTGCCGTGCCGGTGCTTCGGCGTCTCCACCCGGCCGATGGGACGGGCGGAGGTGATCCGGAACGTGCTGCTCAGCCTGCTGGCCGGCGCGGCGGCGGTGGCCGCACCCGCCGCCCGGCAGCCGGAGCTGGCCCAACCGGAGACGCTGCTGGCCGCACTGTTCGGTGGCGCCGTCGCGCTCTTTGTCATCCGGCTGGACGACGTCCTCGAGCTGTTCGCCCCGCGGCACTGGAAGGTCCGCGACTGACTGGTCAGCCGACTCACTGGAAGGTTCGCCGACGATGTCCTCGACTGCCGCGACGGTCACGCTGACCGCGATCTGCGTGCTGAACCTGGTGCTCACGCTGGGGATGGTGCGCCGGCTCAACCGTCTGACCCCGCCGGTCGGCGCCGGCGACGCCGCCGCGCCCGCCGGAGCCCGGCCGGCCGACGCCGCGCCCTCCGTCGCCGGACCCGGCCTGCCCGCCCCGGGTACCAAGGTGCGTGACTTCACGGCGGTGACCACCGACGGCACCACGCTCGGTCGAGCCGAACTGACCGGCCGCGGGCTGGTCGCGTTCTTTCTCACCGGCTGTACGTCCTGTCACCACCTGCTGCCGGAGTTCGTCGCGTACGCCGACAGCTTTCCGGGCGGTCGGGAGCGGGTGCTGGCCGTGGTCGTCACGGGCAAGGGCGGGCCGGACGACCTGGTGCGGCGGCTGAGCCCGGTGGCCCGGGTGACCATCGAACCCGTCGGCGGGCCGGTCTCCACCGCCTTCGGCGTCGACGGCTTCCCGGTGTTCTCGGTGCTCCAGGACCACGTGGTGATCGCGGCGCAGGAGAAGGTGGCGGTGCTGCGGCGGCAGCATCCCGGCGTCGTACCGGCGGTCAACGGCGCGGCGAGCGGCTCTCGGCGGCCGCCGGGGTCATCCGCGCCGGCGTGCACCAGGCGCTCGACGAACTCCGCGAGGTGATCACGCTGCTCCGTCAGGATCCGACCGACACCGAACCGGACGGGCCCGGCCCGG
>NZ_JBDPMH010000053.1:0-31525 GCF_039871735.1 Plantactinospora sp. B24E8 | reverse complement strand
TCCGCGCCTCCAAGCCGGCAAGCCGCTCAAGCAGCTCCACGACGGATGGCGTTCCGGACACCCCACCATGATCCAGACCAGACGGCGCAGGTCAAACCAACCCGCCGACGAGCACCTGATCAGTCACTTTTTGCGGAGCTTCTCGGCCAGGGCGGCATGGGTCGAGTGTGGAAAGCCCGCGACAAGATGCTGCAGCGGGACGTCGCCATCAAGGAAATCGTTCCGCCGCCCGGGCTGACCGAGGAGGCCCGGCAGGAATTGCGGGTACGGTCACTCCGGGAGGCGCGGGCGATCGCGCGACTCGACCACGTCAACGCCGTCCGGGTCTTCGACGTCCTGCTCGGCGGCGGAGGCGACCCGTGGATCGTCATGGAGTACGTCCCGTCCCGCTCGCTGGACGAGCAACTCGCCACCGACGGCCCCATCCCGCCGGCCCGGGCCGCCGAGATCGGCCTCGGGGTGCTCGGCGCGCTCCGGGCCGCCCACCGGGCCGGGATCATGCACCGCGACGTCAAACCGGCCAACATCCTGCTCGGCACCGACGGCCGGATCGTGCTCACCGACTTCGGCCTGGCCACCGCCACCGAGGACACCAACCTCACCCTCACCGGCATCGTGCTCGGCTCACCCGCGTACGTCTCACCGGAGCGGGCGATGACCGGCACGGTGGGGCCGGAGGGAGACCTCTGGTCACTCGGCGCCACCCTCTTCGCTGCGGTCGAGGGTCAGTCGCCGTACGCCCGGCCGTCGAGTCTGATGAGCCTCACCGCGCTCGCCACCGAACCGCCGCCGGTGGCGCGGCACGCCGGCCCGCTGGCGCCCGTGCTGGCGGGCCTGCTCCGCAAGGACCCGGCCGAGCGGATGGACGCCGACACCGTCGAGAAGCTGCTCCGCCAGGTGGCCTCCGGTGCCGTACCGGCAGTGGCGACCGCCCCCGGCACCCTGGCGTTGACCGCGGCGACCGTCGAGGTGCCGACCACGCTGCCGACCACGACCCGGCCCACCGGGGCGACGTCCACCGACGGCGCCGCCCGGGTCGAGCTGCGGTACGTCGACCCGCCGCTGCCCACCACCCGGTACCCCACCCCACCGGCCGGTACGCCGTACCCCGGAAGTGCCGGTACGTCGCGCCCGGCCCCCGCCTCCGAACCGACGCCTGCCGGGTCGGCGGCGACGGGCTTGGCGGCGACGGGACCGACGCCAGCCGGACCGGCCGGCGGGACGGGGCGCGAGGTGCCCTCCCGGCGGCTGCGCCCCGCCTGGCTGGTCGGTGCGGTGACCGTCCTGCTGCTGGTACTCGGCATCGGGATCGGCATCCCACTGGCCACCCGGCAGCCGGACGACGACGCCGGTCTCTGGGCGGAGTCACCGAGCGGCGCTCCGGAACCCGCACCGACCGATCCCCCCGGCGCCGGGCCGAACGGCGGAGCACCGGCCCAGCTGAGCTGGTCCACCTACCGGGATGCCAGCGGATTCAGCCTGCCCGCACCGAAGGAGTGGCAGATCGTCCGGCGCAACGGCCGGGTTGAGTTCCGGGAACCGGACGGAGACCGGGTACTCGTGGTCAGCCGGACGAACACCCCTCGTACGGACCCGGTGGCCGAGGTGACCGCGCAGGAGAAGACGCTGCCGTCCGACGGCACGTACCGGGACTACCGACGGATCCGGATCGTCGCGGTGAACTACCAGCTGAGCGCCGCCGACTGGGAGTGGCAGCACACCAACGGCAGCGACCAGGTGGTGCACGTACGTCAGCGCACCTTCGTCACCGGGAAACAACAGGGCTACACCATCGTCTGGTCGACCCCCGAGTCCTCCTGGTCCACCAGCGAGGGCGCGTTCCGGAAGGTCGTCGACGGCTTCCGGCCGGCGGCGGGAGTCGACGGCGGTCCGGGTGACGGCAACGCCCCGCCGACGACCGCGCCGGCGGACCCGCCGCCGGTGAAGCCGAGCAACTCGCCCCGGGTCTCCGGCTACCAGCTCGTCGGCGTGGCGAGCAACCGGTGCCTGGACGTCGCCAACCCCGACTCGGTCGACCCGGTCTGGCTGCGGCTGTGGGACTGCGGCGACGGTCGGGCCCGGAACCAACGCTGGACCTTCCAGTCCGACGGCAGCATCCGGCTCGGCGGCCGGTGCATGGACGTCCTCGCCGCGTCGGCCAGCAACGGGGCGACGATCCAGCTCACCACCTGCAACAACACCCCGGCCCAGAAGTTCACCCTGAACAGCCAGCGCCAGCTCGTCAACGCGCACAGCGGGATGTGCCTCGACGCGCTGGACGAGGGCTCCGCGAACGGCACCCCGATCCAGCAGTGGACCTGCAACAACGGTGCGCTGCACCAGAAGTGGACCCGCCGCTGACGCACGCTCCCGCCCCGGCGGTGCCGCCGGTAGGTCTCAGCTCTCGGCGCCAACCAGCCACTCCAGCACCGCCGGGGTGGCGTCGAAGTGGCCGGCGTGCCCGACGTCGGGTCGGGTCCGCAGCTGGGCGCCGGGGATCCGGGCCGCCAGCCAACGGCCGTGGCTGACCGGCACCGCCGCGTCGAGTTCGCCGTGCCACAGTCGTACCGGTCGGCTGATCGTCGCCGGGTCGAAGCCCCACGGCAGGCCGAACAAGGCGAGTATGTCGCCCGCCCAGCCGGCGGGCCCCGGCCGTACCGCCTCGGCGAACGCGGCCCGGAGCATCGCGCCGATCTCCGGGCGGGCGAGGATCGCCTGGTCGGTCGGGGGCAGCAGGGCGAGCGGATCCACCGCACCGGTGGTCGCGGCGAGGTGTTTCTCCACCGCCTCGGCGCCCTGCAGCGCCGCCTCGGCACTGGCCCGGTTGCCGTCCATCATTCCGTCCGTCCACTCCAGACCCTCGGCGTCCCGGGGTGCGAGGCTGGCCAGCACGGCGGCCCGGACCACCCGGTCGCCGTGTCGGGCGGTGAACGCCAGCGCGTGCGGCCCGCCGCCGGAGACCCCGAAGAGCGGAAAACGGTCCAATGCCAGCGCGTCGGCGATGGTCGCGATGTCGTCGGCCGCGTCCACCACCCGACGTCCCGGCTGTGGTGTGGAACAGCCGAAACCCGGCCGGTCGTACGTGATCAGCCGAATCCCGAGCCCGCCGAAGAGCTGGTCGTCGGGGTGGCGGGCGAGCCGGCTCATCGGGCTGCCACAGACGTAGAGGACCGGGGTGCCGTCCGGGTCGCCGTACTCCTCGACTGCCAGCATCCGACCGTCCGCGCTGATCACCGTCTGCATGGTCCCAGCGTGCCGGACACGGTGACCGAAACCTAGACGCTGTCAGCGAACATCCGGCCGGCCGCTGGGGACCAGGGCCTCGGCGGTGGTGAGGAACCGCCGGCCGTGCTCCCGTGCACCGAGCCGCAGCAGGTACCGGCCGGTGGCGACCCGTTCCAGGTAGGACCACTGCCAGATGGCGGTCTCGTCGACCCCGGTTCAGTCGGCGACCAGCCGGGTGCAGCGGCGGGCGACCGCGTACGGATCCCCGGCGAGCAGCTGCGGACACCAGTCGCGGAGCACCACCCCGAGGTCGTACGCCGGTTCGGCGAGGAAACCGTCCGGGTCGACGAAGACGTACCCGGATTCGGCTCCGGGGCGCGGGTGTGGCGACCGGTCCATGGCCGGGCCGAGGGCCTCCATCAGCAGGGCATGCCGGATGACGTCGTGGGCGAGGACCGGCGATCCGGTCAGCCGAGCCAGACCGGGGTGCCGTCGACAAACGGCCAGCTGATCCGTTCCGCCCTCAGCTCCTCGGCCAGCTCGCGGACGTACGCCAGCTCGGCCGCCAGGACGGTGCGCCGGTACTCGGTCTCGATGGCGAACAGCCGGGGCAGGAAGCTGGCGACCTGGGCGATCTCCGAATCGAGAGCAGTCAACTGCTCCTCCAGCCGCGCGACGCGGGTGGTCAGCGCGGCGACCGCGTCCGCCGGGCTGAGGTTCGGCAGGAACGACAGCGCGGCGGGAAACTCCGGGTACTCCGGCGCCGGGGTCGACAGCATGGCGCGCAGCCACTCGGTCAGCGTCGCCCGGCCGGCGTCGGTGATCCGGTACATCGTGCGCTCGGGCCGGTTGTCGGCGCGTTCAGTCGACGAGATCTCCGCGAGGCCGTCCCGGACCAGGCGCTGGATGGTCTGGTAGACGCTGTTGCGCTGACTCACGTTGACCACGTCGTCCTTACGACGTTCCTTGATCAGCTGCTGCATCCGGTACGCGTGCATCGGCTCCTCGACGAGCATCGAGAGCAGGGCGAGGGCGAGAACCGAGCGGCGCGGTGTGGACACCCGTCGAGCCTAACGTTGACACGACCATAGTCATAAAATGTATAGTCATTCCATGACTACAACCCGGTCGGCACCCTCCACCGACACCCCCCATCACCCCGACCCGACGGCCCGACGACTCGCCCTGGGCGCCATACTCGGCCCGGTCCTGTTCACCCTCAGTTGGCTGATCCTCGGCTTCGTGAACACCGGCTACACCCTGTTCGGCCACCGGTTCACCGACTACTCGCCGATCAGTCAGCCGATCAGCGGTCTCGGCATGGGCGCCACCGCGCCGTACATGAACACGGCCTTTGTCGTCACCGGCCTGATGCTGGTCGCCGGCCTCGTCGGCGTCTTCCGCGCCACCACCACCGCCGGGTGGTCGGTTCCGCACCGCACCGCCTTCGCACTGCTCGCCTGCAGCGGGGTGGGTCAGGCGGTCTGCGGGATCTTCGACCTCGAAGCGGTCATGCCACACACGCTGGGTTTTGTCCTGGCGCTCGGCGCCCCGATCGTCGGTTTCCTGCTCGCCGGCCTCCACCTGCGCCGCGTCCCCGGCTGGCGACGGTTCGGCAACTGGCTACTGCTCGGCAGTCCGCTCACCCTGGCGCTGCTCGTCGGCTTTTTCCTGGCGTTCCAGCCCACCGCCGACGGCGCCGAACACGGCATCGCCGGGCTCGTCCAGCGCGCCGGCATCCTGGAGGTCCACGCATGGTTCGTCGCGATGGGCCGGCTGGCGTACCGACGCCGGTGACAGCCCTGCCGGACCGCCACCGGGCACCCGTCCGCCAACCACCGTGATCATGCGGCGCGACATGTCGTACGTCAGATGAATCAGCCGAACGACGCCACCTCTCACCCGATTCGACATTACCCTGGTCATCGATCGAGGTCGATGCTATGAATTGGTTGGTCGCCGGGAGACCAGCCAGGGCAGCGCCACCTCCACCGTTCAGGGCATCGACGTCATTTGGGGAGAACAGTACATGGACGAACATCAGGACGGCTGGCTGCGAGCCCGGTGGCGGCGTCCGGCGAGAGCCGCCCTCGGCGCGGCGACGACGGTCACCGGAATCGTCGTACTCGCGATCGGGCTCACCGCCGGCCCGGCCGCCGCCGGCGCCAGGCCCGCCGAGAGCGACGCAGCGAATGCCCCGTCGGCCGTCGCAGCAGAGGCCAGCGTCAGCCTCGCCGCAGGTTCCGCACACACCTGCGCGATCCGTACCGACGGAGCGCTCCTGTGCTGGGGCAGCAACTTCAGCGGGCAGCTCGGCGACGGCACCACCACGAACCGGACCACCCCCGGACCGGTCGGCACGGCCACCACCTGGGCCGGCATCGACGCCGGCACCAGCTACACGTGTGGGGTGCGGACGGACGGCACGCTCTGGTGCTGGGGCTACAACCGCCGGAGCCAACTCGGTGACGGCACCACGACGAACCGGACCGCTCCGGTGCAGGTCGGCACCGCGACCACCTGGGCGAGAATCAGCGCTGGCGACAGTCACGCCTGCGGCATCCGGGTCGACGGCACCCTCTGGTGTTGGGGCTACAACCGCAACGGGCAACTGGGGGTCGGCACCTCTGTCACCACCGCCAGGACCCCGGTCCAGGTCGGTACCGCGACCACCTGGGCGAACGTCACGACCGGCTTCGCACACACCTGTGCCACCCGTACCGACGGCACCCTCTGGTGCTGGGGTGACAGCTCGAACGGCCAGCTCGGTCTCGGCATCCTGAGCTACCGGACAACACCGTCGCAGGTCGGCACCCTGACGTCGTGGGCCGGCGTGACCGCCGGATACGCCCACACCTGCGCCACCCGCACCAACGGCACCCTCTGGTGCTGGGGCGAGAACGGGTACGGGCAGGTTGGCGTCACCGGCGGCGTCCAGACCTCACCGGTCCAGGTCGGCAGCACCACCACTTGGACCAGGGTCAACTCCAGCCAGGACTCGTCGTGCGCGCTGCGTACCGACGGCAGCCTGTGGTGCTGGGGCAACAACACCGCCGGCCAGCTCGGCGACGGCACCACGACCCACCGGTACGCCCCCACCCGGGCCGGTACCGCCACCACCTGGAACACCGGCTTTGTCGTCAGCCACCACACCTGCGGGCTCCGTACCGACGGCAGCCTGTGGTGCTGGGGCAACAACACCGCCGGCCAGTTGGGCGACGGCACCACCACCCAGCGGTCGGCGCCGGCTCAGGTGACCCTGTAGAGCTGACCACCACCCGTACCAGTTTCTGACGCCATGCCGTCGACCTGCGCCGCTGACAGTTCTCGCGGCGGCCAGGTCGACGGCATGACCATGAACGGCCCCGACCCGGGTGGAGGTTGGTTCAGTTCGTCAGCGACCGGAGGGTCTTGTCCAGCGTGCTGAAGACGACGTCCGAACCGCCGTCCCAGCCGGGTGTCGGATCGGGCTGACCCGGCGCCGGCGCCCAGAGCCACCAGATGTTCTGCCAGGCATCGAGCATCCTGCCGAGCGTCGACTCGCCGTAGAACGGCGTCGGCTCGGTGATGGTGGTGGCGCCGTGGGCGTTGGCCCGCCGCAGCACCGTCGCCACGTCGCGGACCCACACCTGAAGCAGACCGGGCCGCGCCGGCCAGCCGTCGAGCCGGTCGGCGACCATCAGGTCGACGCTGCCGAGGCGCAGTTGGGCGTGGATCAGCTTGCCGTCGGGCATCGGGGTCCTCGCCTCGGCGATCTCCGGGACGTCGAAGACCTCGGAGACGAAGCTGACGAAGCCGGCAGCATCGTCCACGATCACAAACGGGTTGAGCACGGCGCCGGCGTCGGGAACCGACCGCTGCGGTAGCAGCACTTCACTGTTCATGCCGGGCAGCTTCGCAAGGATTCCGGTCAGATCCTGACCGCTGCCGTCAGCTGTTTCGAACCTGGGCCCCACCCATCTCTGGCATCTTGAAAAAATTAAGATCTACTTGTTGACACCTTGAAAATCTCAAAGTACAAATGAACTACAACAAGCCAGGGAGGCCGAGGGTGGAGTGGCAGGAGCTGACGGAGCTGACGCGTGGGCAGCCGTTTGTGGTTGAGCGGGTGCGCCTGGCCGGCAGCGGCGTCGCGATCGAGGGTCAGTTCGAGCCGCCGCAACTGGCCCAGCTCGGCGTCGACGACCAGGTGTTCGTCGCCGCGTTCGTCCGCGCCCACGGCTCGATCAAGGAGATGGAACGGATCTTCGGGGTGAGCTACCCGACGATCAAGTCCCGACTCAACCGGATCGCCGAGCAGCTCGACTTCGTCGACACCGACCCGGCCCCCACCGGCGCCGACGTTGTCGACCGCCTGCGTCGGGGCGAGATCAGCGTCCAGGAGGCACTGGCCGAACTGGAGAGGTCGCGATGATGCCGCAGCTGGTGACGTACCGCCAACGTCGTCGCAACGGCCGCTGGCTGCGGCTGTACGTCCCGGTCCTGCCGGTGATGCTGGTGCTCTCGCCGCTGCTGCTGCTCGTCGGGTTGGCCGGACTGGTCGCCTGCGTCGTCTTCCGGGTCAGCCCGGTGGGCGCGCTACGCGGCACCGGGCGCCTGCTGTGCGCGCTGCCCGGCACCCGGTTCGAGATGGAGTACGGCCGCACGGCCGTGCTGGTAAGCGTCAGATGACTCAGAGGGGAAGTGCGAAGATGAACGAGCAGCGTCGCCAGATCCTGCAGATGCTCGCCGAAGGAAAGATCAGCGCGGACGAGGCCGAGCGGCTGATCGACGCCCTCGCCCGGCAACAGCCCGAGGCGGCAGCTAGCACCACATCCACCCCGAAATCCCGCCCGAAGTACCTGCGGGTGGTGGTCAGCTCGGAGGACGACTTCAGTGGCGACGGGGCGGGTCGAATCAACATCCGCGTCCCGCTGCAGCTGCTGCGCGCCGGGGTCCGACTCACCAGCCTCGTCCCTCCGCAGGCACTCACCCAGGTGAACGCGCAGCTGCACAAGTCCGGGGTGCCGATCGACCTCACCCAGCTCAAGCCGCAGCACCTCGATGACCTCATCGAGCACCTCGACGAGGTCATCGTCGACGTCGACCAGGCCGACGCCAAGGTGCAGGTCTTCTGCGAGTGACGTTTGCGACGGCCAGTTGAAGGAGGGAAATCGACCTCACCGAGCTGCTGGCATGGATCAGCAGGGCCGCCGCCGATGCCAGATGTGACCTCCCATCTCCGGGTCGACATTCGCACGGCCACTACGCGCGGCTGTCGCCCCCCACTCGGAACCCTTCGAGGTAGCCGGGTGACGACAAGCCGGCTGTACCACCGCGCCGGGAGAGTCGCCGGAAGAAACTGAGGAACCCGGCGACTCCGAACGCCCACGAGGCGGACTTCGCCCCTGGTTCCTCGGCAACGAAGACCGGATGCGTGTTGGTACCGGCGCCGCGCAGCAACATCTGCACACCCGCCGCCCTGGCCGCTTCCCAGTAGCGCGGGTCGGTGTCCTGAAGAGCGAGGTCGATGAGCATGTTGCCGACGCCGGCGCTGCCACAGCACTGGACCGCGACACTCACCCTGGGGAGGAAGGTCGTGCAGACATCCGCGAGGTGGCCGGCGAGGTCGGCCAGCTCCGCGTCGTCCAGGACACGCCCGGCGTACCACAGGGTCTGGGTGATGCCACTGAGACCCTGGCACCAGGAGACGGCGATCGAGGCCGCGCGCGGTCCGCCCATCCGCTCGGCCAACGATCGTGCCCGCCGGGCGAGCACCCGGGCACGGTCGGCGCCCTCGGCCAGCAGGACGTGGTCGTCGAGGGCGGTACCGACGCCGAGTAACAACTCCGTCGTACCGGCGAGGCCGTGTGCCCGGCCGGCCGACTGCTCGACGGCGGCCGGTGCGGGCAGCGGATCGTCGTCGGTCCTCGCGCCGGAAACCGGTCGCCGCAGTACCCACTCCGCGCACCGCCGGGCCACGGCGAGGTGCGCGGGATCGCCTGTCGCGCGGTGCAGCAGCACGTGGCCGAGCCCGACTCCGGCCGCGCCGGACGTCAGGTCCTCCTCCACCGGCTCCCAGTCGCCGGCGGGCAGGTGCGGACCCGGGTATCCCGGCCCGGCGTCGAACCCGTGCCGGCGGGCGGACGACAGGAACAGGTCGACGCCGGTACGGCCCGTCATCAGCCCGGGTGGCAGGTCGATCGCGGCCAACGCCTGGACGGTGTACGGCACCAGGTCGCGGAGGCAGTCGGCGACCCCCGGCTGGTCCACGTGCTCCAGCAGTTCCAGGCCGATCCCGGCGGTTCCGTTGTAGACACTCGCGTCGACCAGGGTCGACTGGCCCACCGGACCGGCCATCATCCGCCGGGTCTGGTCGAGTAAATCCGTGAGCAGGTTGCCGGTGATCTCGGCGGCGAGTTCCGAGGTGACCACTGGTGGGGCGGGAAGTGCTCGGGACGCCGCGCACCGCTGGGAGGTCTCGGCGGCGGCCAGTCGGCGTACCGCAGCCCGCGCCAGGTCGCCGTCATCACCGAGCAGGTCGACGATGGCGCCGATGACACCCGACGGCCGCACACCGTGGCGTGCCCGGATCGACTGTAGGGCGCGTTGCCGGGGAATCTCCTGGTCATCTCCCACGATGACCGGCGGCAGGGCGTGCGCGGCGAACAGCAGGGTCATGCCGAGCGCGTGCAGGTCGTCGGTGTCCAGCGGCGGCTCGTCACGGAACTGTCGCGCCGGTGCGTACCCGGGCGTGCCGCCGGGCACGTGCAGGCCGTCGTGGCGGGCGAGGCCGAAGTCGATCAGCGTGACCCGGTCGCCGTCGATGACGATGTTGCGCGGGGTGAGATCGCGGATCAGGACACCACGCCGGTGCAGGGACAGCACGATGCCGGCGAGGGACTCGGCGAGGCGTTCGAGATCGCGCCCGCCGTCCGACCCGCCGAGGGTCTCCCGCGACAGGTACGGGCCGTCGAGTATGACGCTGTCCACCAGATTGCGTCGGCCGGCGTCACTGGTGACCAGGTACTCGTCGGCTCCGTGTCGGAAGTGGTCGACGAACCGGGGGACGCCCGTCACCCCATCGAGTGCCTGCAGGACACGCCGCTCGTTGCGGAGCCGCAGCCGCGTGTCGGCGCCCCCGTCGTGCTCGTCGACGTGCGCCCTGGCCTGCTTGATCACGACCGTGCCGCCGTCTCGCTCGTCAACGGCCCGGTAGACGTTGCCCCGCCCTGACTCGTAGACGCCGGCGACCACCCGGTAGTGCTCGCCGAGCCGCCTCGACTCCCGGGCCGCCTCCGGGGCGGCGTCACCCCGCTCGCCGGTGAACGGGTCGATCGTCCAGCTCGGCTGCCGGTACCGCAGCGTCGCCAGCCCGCCGAACTCCTCCCCGTTGGGGCCGTGAATCAGCGCGACCAGGCGCCCCTTCGAGTCGGCGGACCACGAACTGACAAAGGGGCCGTACCGGTAGTAGATCGGTGCGGCCGGATCGATCGTCCGGTCGCTGAGGACCCGCGGTCCCTGCTCCCCGCGCAACAGGTCCACCAGCCGGATCCCCAGCTCGCGCACCCGGCGCTGGTCCGGATAAAGGGTGAACGCCTTACCGACGGACGCCGGTGCACTGATACCGTCGTTGAGCTGGGTGAGCACCCGTCGCGACCGGGCCAGCTTGAAGGTGCACCCCTCGGCGAGCAGCACGGGGACGAGTCGTTCGACCAGCTCCGGGAATGTGGCCGCCCGCGCGGAGATGTGGAGCTTCCAGCCATGCTCGGGCAGTACCTCGCCGTCCGGCCTGAGCATCAGCCAGGTGTGATCGGACCGGAGCTGGTAGCGGATGCCTGCGTTGTCGCGGACCGCGCGTTCGACGCGGCATTCAATCTCGTTGTCAGCCACGTCGAACGCCCGGGTCTGGCTCTGGATCATTTCGCTTACTAGGACGACCGGGTGTGGATAACGGTCCAGGTAGCGGAGATGCAGCAACCCACGCAACGGGTCCGGTCCTGCTCGGTGTGGTAGCCGTCGGTGAACTCCAGGTCCGGCTCAGGTACGCTTGCGCCCGCCTCGCGGGGTTCCAGGGACAACAGTGCGTTCATGGTAGATCCTCTCCGACCAAGTTGGTCTTGCCGGGAGTCCGGAATCCGGACGTTACCAGCGGATTTACCTGTGTCAAGATCTGCCGACCGCTGCCCGGACCCGCCACACCCGACGAACCCGCCCAAACCCACGATCCCACCGGGGTGGATCTTGGCGAGGGACGGTGACTTTGGCACCTGCGTCAACGTACGTTCTCTCAGACTGCAACTGCCGCGCTGGGGTCGGGTCCGGCTCACCAGACTCGTCCCTCCGCAGGCGCCCACCCAGGTCAATGCACAGTTGCACAAGTCCGGAGTGCCGATCGACCTCACCCAGCTCAAGCCGCAGCACCTCGATGACCTCATCGAGCACCTCGACGACGTCATCGTCGACGTCGACCAGGCCGACGCCAAGGTGCAGGTCTTCTGCGAGTGACACGACCGCGGCCGGCATCAAGGTCGCCCAGATCCGGCCAGGAAGGCGTCGAGCCGCACGCGAGATCGGGCCAACAGATCGCCGCGTGATCCGAGAAGAACATCGACCGCCACACGGACCTGTGTGGCGGTCGATGTTCGGACAATTCGAAGCGAGTAGCGACTCCTGGCCGAGGAACGCGAACACGGGACCGGTGCGGTGCCGTAGTCCGCGCCGGCCGTCGTCGATCGTCAGGACGGCACGGCGTGGTGGGCCAGGTGCGGGTCGGAGGCGGCAGGCGCCGGGTCAGCGCGGACCGCGTCCCACCACACCAGATTGGCGGCAACCTGCGCCACCGGCTCGATGATCTCCCAAGCCTCAGCAATCAGCCCGCCGTCGAGGCGACAGATGTCGACGACCGCGATTTCCGGTCCCGAATCAGGGAGCCACCGCCGCGAGTGCACCACGACGTGGTCACCGTCGGCCAGAATCTGGTGAACCTCGACCTGCATTCCGGCGAGCGGCACCAGCGCGGCGCCGACGGCGGCGAGCCACTCCGTCTTGGTCGATGTGATCGACCCGGGTCGGTGGTGGACGAAATCCTCGCTCAGGAACGGCGCGACCGCATCGACATTCCTCGTCTCGATCAGTCCCGCCAGCGCGCGTTGGACGATCGTCTTGTTCTCGGTGGTCATGGACGCAGTGTTTCCGTTCCGGCTGTTGTTGTCGATGAAGTCGCATTTCATGGCAATCGGCTGCGCGGTGCGTACGCTCCGTCTCATGTACACGGTCGGAGAACTGTTGCGACAGTGGCGACAGCGCCGAGGGATCAGCCAACTGGACCTGGCGATCGCGGCGGACGTCTCGGCCCGTCACGTCAGCCTGGTCGAAACCGGCAAGACCAGGCCGAGCGCCGACATGGTTCTCCGACTCGCAGACCAGCTCCACGTGCCGCTGCGCGACCGCAACCGACTCCTGCTCGCTGCGGGCTTCGCACCCCGGTACGCCGAGCGTCCGCTCGACGACCACGCACTGTCGGCCGCCCACGACGCGGTCCGGCGGGTGCTTCACGCCCACGAGCCGTACCCCGCGCTGGTCTTCGACCGCCGGTGGAACATCGTGATGACCAACCGCGCCGTCGACCCGTTCTTCGCACAGGTGCATCCCGACCTGTTGCGGCCACCGGTCAACCTCGTACGCCTGGGTCTGGACCCGCGCGGGTTTGCTCCCATGGTCGTCAACCTGGCCGACGTGCGCGCGGTGTTCCGTACCCGGATCAACCGCCAGCTCGCCACGGCACCCGACCCGGAACTCACCGCACTCTACGAAGAACTGCTGGCGCCCGAACCAGAGGACATGTCAGGCCAGCGGATCGACGGCGATGTGCTGATCTCGATGATCCTGCGTGTTGCTGGACGAGAACTGCGCCTCTTCTCGACCATCACCACGTTCGGCACGCCGACGGACATCACCCTGGACGAGGTCGCCATCGAGTCGTACTACCCGGCAGACGCGGAAACCGCCGCCTACTTCACCAACCCGGAGGCAGGGACAGATAAATCCACTCGCAGGTGATCGTCCTGGTCACTGCTTGCGAAACACGCCAAGTCCCGGTCGACGGAGTGACCACGTACGTCCTCGGTCAGACGCGTTCGCCTTCTGCTGTCCTGAAGGTGCGGAAACCTCGCCGGTGATAGTTGGGCAGGGCGTGGGGGTGGTCCAACGACGACGTGTGCAGCCAGATCCTCTCCACCGTGGGAGTCAGGTCCCAGGCCCGCTGGATCCCGAGAGTCAACGCGTACCCGCCCAGGCGCCGACCGACGAACTCCGGCACCAGCCCGAAGGTCTCGATCTCCACCTCGTCGCCAGGGTGGAGATCGTAGAGAACCAGGCCCGCGGGCTCACCGTCGAACGACAACAGCCAGAACATCCGGTGCGGGTATCCGGCGAACCAGGCGGTCCACTCCTCTCCCGTCCGGCTCGCGGACTTCCAGCCGTACGGCGCACCGATCCTGACCTGCAACTGGACGACCAACGGTGAGTCCCGGTCCAGGGGTTCCAGCGCCAGGCCAGGTACCGGGTCGGCCGGGGTGAACTGGTCGCGGGCGGTCATCTCCAGATACGTCACGATCTCCTTCACCCACCGGAGACTAGTGAGGGCCTGCCGGGTGAGCCCCGTGGAGACGACGGGAGAGCCCGCCCCTCTGGTGGACCGATGGCAGGGGTCAAGCAGTTCCAGGTCACGTTCGACTGCGCAGAACCTGAGCGCGTCGCCCGCTTCTGGTGTGAGGCGTTGGGGTACGTCGTACCGCCGCCACCGGAGGGTTTCGCCACCTGGGGCGATTACGACCGCACGTTGCCGCCCGAGCGTCAGGGTTCCGCGTTCGCCTGCGTCGACCCCACCGGTGTGGGCCCACGGCTGTACTTCCAGCGCGTGCCCGAAGGCAAGGTCGTCAAGAATCGGCTGCATCTTGACGTGCGGGTCGGCACCGGGCTCGTGGGTGAGGAGCGCCTGGCCGCACTTGAGGCCGCATGCGCACGACTGGTCCCGCTCGGCGCGGTACGCGGAAAACTACTGCTCGCCGACGAGGAGAACGAGTCGTGCCTGCTGATGCAGGACGTCGAGGGCAACGAGTTCTGCCTCGCCTAGGTATACCTAGGCGACCCACGCACTCTGCTAAAGCCCGCTGACCAGCGAAGATAGGTAGACGCTTCCGATGTGACAGCGCCCTTGTCAACCGATGATTGATCCATCAGCGGTGACAAGGAGACAAACCATGATGAACTACCCGGACACGATGCTGGTTCTGGCAAACGAGCGTCGCCGTTCGCTGATCGCCGAGGCCGACCGGGAGCGCCTGCTCACCAGCGCGCGCCGGGCCCGCCGCGCACGTAACACGCTGGCCGTCCGCGGGCAGCCCACCAGTACCCTGGCGTCGTGCGAACCATCCGCGGCGGTGCCAGCCCAGTGATGATCGGGCGGGAGAGCGAGCTGCGCCGGTTGGCGCAGCTCGCTTCGGCACGTGACCCGGCGGTCGCGATCATCGCGGGCGAGCCGGGCATCGGAAAGACCCGGCTGGTACACGAGCTCCTGACAACCGTGCCGGCGGAGACCGTGGTGCTGGTCGGTCAAGCGGAACCCAGCTCGCTGTCCCGGCCGTACGAGATGCTCCTGGACGCCATCGACGGCCGTCCGGAGGTCGACGAGGAGCAGTTTGCGGCGCTCGCGGACCCGCAGCGCAGCCCGGTCGAGCGCCTGCACACCGGCCTCGCCATCCTGGCGGACCTGATCGGCGACTCCCCTGCGGTCATCGTCTTCGAGGACCTGCACTGGGCCGACTCGGAGAGCGCGGCGCTGTTCGAGCGGATCGCCGACCAGCGCGGGCCACGGCTACTCATCGGAACGTACCGGCCGGGCGAGGTGACCCGCCGCCAACCGGTGGCCGGCCTGCTGGCCCGGATGGAACGCCGGCACACCGTCACCCACGTACGCCTGGATCGGCTCACCCCCTCGCAGACCGCGGCGTTGCTGGCGGCGGCCACCGGCGCTCCGGCGCCGCTGCGCGCCGTCACGGCGCTGCACCACCGCACCGGCGGCAACCCGTTCTTCCTGGAGGAGTTGCTCCGCGCGCTGCCCGGATACGACGTGGAGGCGCTGGTCGAGCAACCGCTGCCGTGGAGCCTCGCCGACGTGCTACGCCGCCAGGTCGACGACCTCGATCCGGTCAGCCACCGCATCGTCGAGGCGGCCACCGTGCTCGGCCACCGCATCCCGTTCGACCTGCTCGCCGAGGTAACCGCTGTGGGCGAGGACGAGCTCATCGCCGTGCTGCGGGACCTGGTCACCCGGGGCGTCCTCGTCGAGTCCGGCGATGACGAGTTCGCGTTCCGGCACGCGCTGGTGCGCGAGGCGATCGCCGACCAGATGCTCGGCCGGCAGCGCCGCCGGCTGCACGAGACGGCGCTCGACGTACTCCTGCGCGGCGGCGCCTCCGACCCCGCCATGGTGGCGCACCACGCCCGCGGCGCCGGCCGGTACGACGACATGATCGCCGCGGCCCGCCGCGGCACCGCGCTCTACCTCTCCATCGGCTCCGCCTACCAGGCCCTGCAACTGGCGGAGACGGGCCTCGACGAGGTGCCCGACGACACCGACCTGCTCGCCTCCGCAGCCCGGGCGGCGTGGCTGGCCGGACTGCTCGACGACGCGCTGCGGTACGGCCTGCGCTGGCGTGACCTCGCCGACAGCACGACCGACCGGGCCGAGTCGCTGTACCTCCTGGTCCGCATCGCGTGGGAGTCCCACGAGACCGACAGGATGCGCGCCCTGACGCACGACATCGGGACCCTGATCGCGCAGCTCCCGCCCGGCGCCGACCAGGCGCGGGCGATGACCGCGATCGCCCAGTCGGCGTACCTGCGCGACGATCTCAACGCCGCGCTGCTCTGGTCCGACCGCGCGCTGGCGCTGGCGGACGAATTCGACCTGCCGGCCATCCGCCTGGCCGCGCTGATCGAGAAGGGCTCGACGCTCACCGAGCGCCCGCAGACCGCCGCCGAGGGCTGCAAGATCCTGTCCGCTCTCGTTGACGAGGCCGAAGAGGCGGGCGAGTGGGTGCTGGCCGCCCGCGCCCTCAACACCCTGGTGCACGGTGCGCCACCGACGTCGCCGGCCGAGCACGCGGCGACACTGGAACGGATGCGGGTCGACGCTGAGCGAGCCGGCTTCGAGTCACTCGCGGTGGCCACGTACTTCAAGGGCCGAGCCCGGCTCGCGTTGCGGGCCGGCGACCTGTGCGCCGCGATCGCGGCGCTGGAGGAGGGGCGCGAACAGGACCGCAACTACCGGCGCCCGGGCCGCTGGGCCGACTCCCACGGGGTCTTCCTCGCCGGGCTCTACCTGGAGGCCGGCGAGCTGGACCAGGTCGCACAGCTCGTCACCGACCTGGCGGCGCTACCCCACAACCCGCCGGCCATGATTCCCGGACTCGCGTTCCACCTCGCCTGCCGTCGCGGCGACCTCCCGCGCGCCGAGGCGAGCCTGGAAGCACTCATCACGGCCCTGCCCGAGCAGACGTGGCGCAGCGGTGAACAGGCCCACGACCTGATCTCCGCCGCGCTGTATCTCGGCCTGCCGGCGCACCGGCTCGACCAGCTGGCCACCGCGCTCCTCGACCCCGACCTGTGGGACGCCTACCGGACACTCGTCGACGCCCAGCTCGCGGAGGCGCGCGGCCAGCACGCCGAGGCGCTGGCCGGCTACCTGTCCATCGCCGAGGCCCACGTCCTGGAGCCGGCGACCCGCGGCACCGTACGCGTCGGCGCCGCCCGTTGTCTGCTCTCCGACGACCGGCGCGAGGAGGCCACCGCGCAGGTGGAGGCGGCCGCCCCCCTGCTGGCCGCATGGCGTGGCTGGCGGGTGGTCCAGCTCGCCCAGGCCCGCGCTCAGCTGGGCATGGCGCCGGTCGACGCGGCACCCACCGTCACCGGTCCGACCGCCCTCACCCCCCGCGAGCGGGAAGTGGCGGTATTGATCAGCGACGGGTTGACCAACACCGAGCTGGCCCGGCGCCTCTACATCTCACCGAAGACCGCAGCCGTCCACGTCTCGAACATACTACGGAAGCTGGGCGTCTCGTCCCGGACCGAGGTGGGCGACCTCGTCGGGCGGCACTGACCACCCTCGCCGCCGCCGGGGACCGCGCCGGCCGGACGAGGAGCGGTTGTCTCCGCCTCCCACCGGCGCATGCCGTCAGCGGGGAGGCCTGGCAACATGACCGGGCCCTCACTGCCAGGCGCTCACCCCTACCTCGACCGGGGATGCCGCCTACCGCGTCTCGGCCGCCTCCGGTCCGTCGTCAACGGTGGTCGGCCGGTTCGCCAGGGCGTCGCCTCGCCGCGCACACCATTGCCGGCGGCCGGGTGGGGTTGATCATCGCGACCGGTCGGAACGACACCGTCCTGGTGCAGGTCGACTACGACGACCGTGTCGACTGGGTCGCCGTGCGGGTCCACCGGTCCTGAGGCGCGGACGAGTCATCCGGGCCAGCCGGCAGCGAGCAGAGCTCGGCGTACCTGCGCGATCACCTCGTCCGGGCGTTCCCTCACGAGCCAGGCTGGAAAGCGCAGGACCCTGTCGCCGCCGATCCACACCTCGTTCTGTCGCCGCATGTCGGCCCACTGCTGGCGTACGTCGAGATGCTGGCCGCCGTCGATTTCGACATGCACTCCGAACTGCTCGTAGTAGACGTCGAGGTAACGGAGTCGCCCGGAGGCGTCCCGCCGTCGGTGCTGCCGGCTCGGCTCGGGCAGTCCCGCCCGCCGGGCGGCCCGGAGGTAGCGAAGCTCCGACAGCGACTCCGAACCACCCCGGGCGTCGTTGGCGGTGGCCAGGATGAGCGCCCGACGCCGCAGGCTGGGCATCTTGTACGCCACCCGATGCACGTCGTCGACGCCGACCAACCGCTGCTGGAAACCGGCGGCGATGATCGCCCGAGCGGTGTCGTCACTGCCGGCCCAGGCAGCGGCGTCGACCAGCGACCGCGCGTTGGTGGTGTACGGCGGCAGCCCGTTCCGGTTGACGTCGTCGTTGGAAAGGGTGGTGGTGCGGTGCACGACCACCCAAGGTGGTGGGGTTGCGCTGGACAGCCCGACGGGCCGGAGCAGGTGGACACCTTCGCTGCGGAACCCCGTCAACCCGCATCTGATCGCCGCCGTCATCCCGGCGAGAAACGACTGCGGACCGCCGGCGAGGACAGCGATCCACAGTTTTTGTTCACCAGTGACCGGCCCGTTGTGGGCGACGTACACGCTCCGATGCACCTTCTGCCAGCGCCCCGTACGTACCCGGTGCCGCAGCGCCGACTCGCCCACGAGTCGACACGCCTGATTGCGGGTGAGTACGCCCTCCTGCCGGAAGAGCAGCCAGGTCAGTTCGTCGGCGTTGTCGGCCGGGGGAGGCCGTTCCGCTCGGCGACGCGGTACGGAGAAGGACACAGCCGTCGATCTTGACCGAGCGTCGCCCCGACAACTGCCGCAAATGCGTCACATGCGGCTTCGCGACACCCGTCGCCCGACCAAGATCTCAGATCTTGAACAGAAACCGTCGCGCCAACGACGGTTTCTGTTCAAAGGTTCGGATCTTGCCCCGGCTTCCGCAGCCACGTTGCCGGATCCGTCACGAAGACACCCTTACCCTGCCGCCGATCGATGACGCCAAGCGCCTCGAGTCGAACGTTGACGAGGTTGATCGTGGACGCGCTGACGTGGTATCGCTGACACAGCTCGGCGATCGACGGAAGTCGGTCACCCGGCCGGTACGTCCCAGACTCGACGTCCGCCAGGATCGCGTCCGAGATCTGGAAGTAGCTGGCGAGAACAGGCATGGCTCGTAAAGTTAGCGGCCCGATCTGACAAGATCGTCAGAAGCAGCAGTCGCCCGGCAAGCACCGGCGGTGCTGTCCGAATGAAGATCACGCGTGACGAACGCCAGCAAGCAGGGCGGGTGCCCCTCGCCTTACTTGCCCGAGTGGTCTGCCACGTACGTGCCCCGACCTGGCTGACCGATGATCAGGTCCCGGTCATGCAGCAGCGAGAGCGCCCGGTAGACCGTCCCGGTGCTCGTGTCGTAGATGTCAGCCAACTCACTCGTTGACGGCAGCTTGGTCCCGGGCGCCATCTCCCCACTTCTGATCTTCTCGCTGATCTCGTTGACGATCCGTCGGAACGTCGGCTCCTGTGTGGGCATGGGGTGTCTCCAGTTGGTTCGGCACCCTGATCATGCCTGACCTACTGGAGTAACTGCAATAACTACAGCGGGAATCTCCTTCTATCCATAGACCTACTATAGTTGCTGTAGTAGGTTGCTCCTTGTCGCTCTCCAGTTGGTTCGGCAATCCGGCTGAAGGCGGCATGGTCGGGGCGGGGCGTACACCCGAAACGCACCGTCCCGGCCGCCCGTAGGCAGCTCTGTGGTCGTACTGCCGCCCGGCTGCGCTCGCAGGGCGGGTGGTCCGGCCGGTGTCCCCTACCACCGGCCGGACCACCTCTCCCACCTCGTCGGAAGGTGCTCACCCATGCGCAGACTGCTCAGACTCTTCCGGTCCAGCCCGCCACCACCGCCCCGCACGCTGCCGTCGAATGCACCCGCCAGCTACTACTGGTCGGCGAGCCGCCGACCGATCAGCGAATCGCAGGTACGTCACCGGCAGTTCAACCTCGCCCGGCGCGGACTCGACCCGACCGAGGTACGCGGCTTCCTGCACCAGGTCGCCAACGAGTTGCTGGCGCTGCGCGGCGAGTTGGCGCGTACCCAGGAGGAGAACGTCCGGATCAAGAACGCGCTGCGCGACTGGCAGTCCCGCTACCGATCGCAGGTGTCCGCGTGAGGCGGTACGTCATCCACCTCACCGTGAGCAGCCGAAACCTCGACTCGGCGCAGTTGCTGGCGCGCACCCTCACCCGGTCGCTGCACTTCCTGCCCGAGCTGTCGCCCGGCGAGACAACCGTTTCCACGGAGGACGAGCAGGCCACCCAGCACCAGGTCTTCTGCGACCGGCGGCTCGACGGCGGCCGGCGCTGCCCGTTGAAGGCCGGCCACCTCGGCGACTGCTTCCGGACCAGCCGACCCGGCGGCCCCGGACCCGACGACGACCTCCCTGACCACCGGGCGGGCGGCGATGACACCTGAGCCGAACATCGTCGCCAGGCCGTGCCGGGAGTGTCACGGGTACGGCCGGCGCCGGGCCCAGCTCGTCCTGACCGTCGGCAACTTCGACACCGGTGCGGTCGCCTCGGCGAGTGTCGTACCCGGATCGGTGCCGCCGGCGGTCACCCCGGACGGCACCGGCTGGCGGATCGCGCTCGGGCCGGTCCTGGCCGACCTGGCCGCCCGGGTCGACGCGGCACCGCCGACCCTGCGTGAGGTCTTCACCCCGGAACGGCCACCCGACCCGGACGGCGAACTCACCATCCCGCTGCCGTACGACTGGCGGCCGGACCTGCCCGTCGAGCACCGGCACCGGATCGAGGCGGCGGCACTGGTGAACCGGTCGTACGCGCCATGGCTGGTTGTCCTCGGGCACTACGCCGCCCTACCCGGCGACGTCCCGACGCTGGCCGGCCTCGTCCGGCTCGTCAACGGCCTCGGCCTGGCGGTCCAGGTCACCGTCGCCGACCACCGGCACAACGCGAATGATCCCCGGCTCGCACTCGGAACCCGCTGGCAGGTCGAGATCGTCGACCCCGAGGCGGCGCTCGGCCCCGCCGATCCACCGCCGTGGCGGACCCTGCCCGAGGCGATCGGCCACTGCCTGCGCGGTCTCGGGCCGGCGCTGCTGGCGACCGTACCCGTCGACCCGGACCGACCGATGCGGGTGCCTCAGCAGGCGGCCCCGCCCGCCGGAGCGCCCGACCCGGCCGACCACCTGTGGCGACTCGCCGCCCGACACCCCGGCGAACCGGTCATCGCACGGTTCGAACCCCGCCGCGACCGGCGGCCCCGACCCTGAATCGCCTATCCCGGCAGGCCCTGCCAGGAAAGTTTCGGCGTCCCGTGCAGCGTCGTCTGGTAGTCGACCGCCGACGTCTCCATCCCCCACTTCGGCATCCCGACCGGCAGATCCTGCCGGTCGACCAGCACCTCGACGACCGTCGGCCGCTCAGGCGTCCCGCGCAGTCGATCGAGTACGCCGGCCAACTCGCCCTCCGTACTGACCAGGTGCGAGTCGATCGCCACCTCCCGGTGGAACATCGCCGGCAACTCGGCGTACCGCCAGTTGTCGATGTCGTTGTACGGCTGGTGCGGCCCGTCGACCGACCGCTCGACCGTGTAACCGGCGTTGTTGATGACGAAGATGACCGGACACTGGCCGAGGGCCATCATCCGGCTGATCTCCTGCACGGTCAGTTGCAGCGACCCGTCCCCGGTGACCAGGACGACCCGCCGGTCCGGGGCCGCCATCGCCGCCCCGAACGCGGCCGGGGTGGCGTACCCGATCGCCCCCCACAACGGTGCCTGTACGCAGACCGCGTTGCGGGGCAGTCGGATCGAGGCGATGCCGAAGGTCGGCGTACCCGTCTCCGGGAGGACGATGTCGCCCTCCCGCAGGATCGTCGCCAGCGCCGGCCAGAGTCGGGCCTGGGTGATCGGCCGGTTGCTGGCCGCGTCGAGTCGGGCGTCCGGGCCGCGTGCCGGGTCGGCGACGGTCGGCCAGTCGACCGAGCGGGTCGGCGCGATGGTGTGCAGCCGGGCCAGCGCGGCGTCCGGGGCGACCGGCTCAAAAAGCTGCCCACCCACCGAACAGCTGTGCCGCCCGATCGTGATGATTTTCGCCGGGTCGAGGTCGGCGGTGAACAGCCCGTCCCAGTCGAAGAACTTCGTCCCGACACAGACCAGTACGTCCGCGCCCTCGATCACCTGTCGGATCGGCTCCACTGTGTCGCCGCCGTTGTAGATGCCGACGTAGTTCGGTCCGGTCTCGTCGAGCAGACCCCGGCCGAGGCTCTGGGTGGCGGCCGGCCAGTGTCGTTCGGTGAGGAAGCTGGCGATCTCGGCGCCGAGGCCGTACCGCAGCGGCAGGTTCCCGACCAGCAGGGCCGGGCAGACCGCCCCGGCCAACAGCCGCTGCGCGGCGTTCTCGAAGGCGTCGAGCTGGTCTGGCGTACCCGTCGATGCCGGCGGGGCGACCCGCCCGGCCGGCATCGCCACCGGCTGGTGGGCGACGTCGCCCGGCAGCCGGAGATAGACGGGCCGCCGCTGTGTCCAGCACTCGCCCAGCACCCGGTCGATCTCGGCGGCGGCGTTGTCCGGGGTCAGCGTCGCCTGGGCGACGGTCACCTCCCGGGCGACCCGCACCCACCGGTCGAAGTCGCCGTCGCCGAGCGAGTGGTGCATCGCCGCCCGGCGCGCCATGATCTCCGTCGTCGGCCCGCCGACGATCGAGACGATCGGCACCGACTCCGCCATCGCCCCCGCCAGCCCGTTCACCACCGACAGCTCACCGGGCCCGAACGTGGTCACCATCGCGGCGATCCCGGCCAGCCGGGCGTAGCCGTCCGCCGTGTACGCGGCGTTGACCTCGTTGCAGCTGCCGACCCAGTCGATCCCGTCGTACGCCTCGATCTGGTCGAGGAACTCCATGGTGTAGTCGCCGGGCAGCCCGAAGACGTGCCGTACGCCGAGATCGGCCAGTCTGCTGAGCAGCAGTTCACCCACGGTTGTGGTCGCTGGAGAACTTTTCGACATGACCGCCCCCGTCACCGTTTCACACCGGTTCCCGTCTGCGCTTCCCTCGTGCTGCGAACGGTCGGTGATTCCCGGCTGGGCCGTCGGCACACCTGCCCGACGGCTGCGAACGGTCACCTGGCGGGGTCCATACCACTCCTTCCGGGGGAGCGGTAGTGGCGGAGGGTCACCGGCCCTCCGTTCGGGGCGGTCCAGTCCGCCGTGCTCGTGCCGGTGTGCCGCCAACCGGCCCGCTCGTAGACGGCAACCGCGGAAGAGTTCTCCTCGTCGACAACCTCGAGCGTCAGGTCGTACCCCTGGACGGTGGCCCACTCCTCGGCCTGTCGCAGCAGACGGCTCGCCAACGACTGCCGCCGGGCGGCCGGGACGACAAAGAGCCGGCTGACCTCGGCGGTCGGCCGGGCGGACGGATCGCGGTCGTGGCCTGGACCGGTGGGCGCCTGCACGGCCAGATGGCCAACCACGCCGGAACCGACCGCCTCGGCCACCCAGGCGTGCAGCGTCCCGGGGGGAGACAGCCATTCGCGCGGGTCGGCGGGCCAGTTCAGCGGATACCGGTCGGCGAGGTGTACGGCGGCGAGCGCTTCGACACACCGGTCGAGATCGGCACTCCGCCGATCCCGGATGGTCACGTCAGTCATCCGTCCCATGATCCACGTTGCCGCCGGACCTGCCCCCGGAATCCCGCACCGTGTTCAGGACCGGCGGGCGACCCGCTTGACCGCCGCCTGGACCGCGCGCCTCGGCACCGGGCCGAGGTTGTCGACCACGTCGACCAGGACGGCGAGCTGTTCGAGGGCGGCGAACGCCTGGCCTGCGCCGTCGGCGTCGACGCCCTCGTAGAGTTCGAGCCCGACGAAGGCGGCGGAGAGCGCCCGGGCCAGCCCGCCGACGTCGGCGATCTCGGCGAACGGCGAACCGGCGAGCACCCGCCGCAGCACCGACTCGATCTCGTCGGTCCAGAGTTGGAGCGCGGCGGCGGTCGGCGCGGCGAGCCGCTCGTCCCGCTGCGCGCCGGCGAGGAGCTGGGCCAGGACCGAGACGTGCCCGAGGCCCTTCTCCTCATCGTGCAGGTCCCGGCCGACGTCGAGCAGTTCCCGCAGTGTCGCCACCTCGGCGAACCGGTCGGCGTAGTGCCGTACCCGGGCGGCGGTGCTGGTCGTGCAGGCGGCGGCGAGCAGGTCGTCGACGGTGCCGAAGTGGTAGAAGACGAGTGCCTGGTTGACGCCGGCGGCGGCGGCGATGGTCCGGGCGGAGACGCCGGCGATGCCGTGTTCACTGATCGCGGCGAGCGCCCCGTCGAGCAGTCGCTGTTTGGTGTCGGACATCCCTCTCCTCGCCGGCCGGCCGTTCCGCGCACGACGCCTCGCCCGCCGGTTGTCGTGCCGGGACGGTATCGCCGGGCGGGCGGGCCGGGTGCGGCGGTGCGATCATCGCATCGGTGACCAGCTGGGCCAGCCAGGCCACTCCCGGCAGTCGCAGCGACCAGCCCAGGTACGCCCACCCCAGGGTGACATGGTCGAGTGCGTGGGCGACGGCGGCCACCCCCCGTTCCGAGTGACCGTCGCCGCCCACGTACCGGGCCCGCCAGAGCACCTCGGGGTGTTCGGCGGCGGGTCTGATCACCAGCCGGTACGGCCGCCGGCGGCGGAGAAAGCCGGCGACCGCCCGGCACGTCCCGCAGCCCGCGTCGAGCCAGAGCACCGCCGCCGAGGCCGGGGAGTTCGACGGGTACGGCCGCCAGCGCGGCCACCAGTCGCGGACCTGACCCCGGTACGTCCGCCAGGCCGGGCCGTACCGCTGGTCGAGGTACCGCCGCTCGTGTGGACCGGCCACCGCGATCCCGAACGCGACGGTGGCCAGTGCCGTCACGGCGAGCCAGCCGCTGCCGGTGGCCGCCGCGATCAGCAGCAGCAGGCCGATGGTGCTGACCTGCATCGGGTTCGCCAGATAGGCGTACGGGCCGGTGGTGACCAGCCGTCGCGGCGGATCCCACGGGTACGGCGTACCGGCGCCGCGTACCGCGAACTCCCGGACCGCCGCCAGCGCCGGTACGGCGACCAGCAGGCCGAGTTGGGCGAGGAGAAAGAGCCGCTCCGGCGGCAGACCGGTGAGCCGTGCCCAGGAGCCGTTGCCGTACTCGAAGACGGCGGTCGGCACCAGCCACAGGGTCAGCGCGGCGAAGACGAGCAGTTGCAGCAGGACCCGGGCGGTGAGGTGTCGGCGGTCGGCGCTCCACCGGCCGAGCAGTTGGGCGGGCAGCGCCACCAGCAGCAGGCCGACCGCTTCGCCGACCAGCCAGTCCGGGGCGAGCCGGAGCAGTGGCGCCAGCTCCGGCATCGCCACCGCGTCGAGCCAGAGCAGCAGGCCGAGGGCGGCCGGCACCGGCACCACCCGACGCAGCAGCACCGGCACGGGTCCCCACAGCACCGCCCAGCCGAGCCACAGGTCGACCGGCATGCCCCGGAAGGTGCCGTCGACCGGGGCGAAGGTGTACCAGCCGGTGAGCCGGGACAGCTCGTGCAGGACGGCGATCCCGACCGCCGCCGCGATGCCGGCGAGCAGGGCGGCCAGCCGGACGTCCCGCCGCCGGTCCGGCGCGGCGTGACCGTGCTGGCCCGGCGCGGCGTGACCGTGCTGGCCGAAGCGAGCCGCGGCGAGCAGCAGTGCCAGCGGGGCCAGCAGGCAGAGGTAGCGGATGGTGGTCACGCCAGGGCCAGCATGTCGAGCAGGTGGCCGGCGCCCTCGTGCATCAGGGCGTCCTGCACGGGGCCGAAGTACCAGGAGGGGTCGAGGCCGCGCTGGTAGGCGGCGGTGACCCGGACCTCGGTCTGTCCAGTGCCGACAGGGCGCCAGCTCAACTCGGCGTGCTGCCAGGTCACCCAGCGGTGGGTGATCGAGGTGTCCTCGACGAACCGGAAGCCGATCCGGCCCGACTCGGCCCGGTCGACCTCGGCGACCAGGTGCCCGCCGGGCCCGTGTGAACTGCCGTGGTAGGCGAAGACCCACCGGTCGCCGACGGCCAGCCCGTCGCCGGTGACCTGCCTCGGCAGCGGTACGCCGAGCAGGCGCAGTGGGATGGACCGTACCGGGACGGGTCGCGGGCCAGCGGCGATCCGGGCGGCGAGCTGGTCGGCAGGGAGCGCGATCTGGCGGACGACCTGCACCGACTGCTCGGGGTCGAGGCGCAGGCCGTCGGTGGTCCCCTCGACTCCGCCGGCGAGCAGCAGCGGCAGCACCGCGACCGCGTAGTAGGGCCGGTTGACCTCCCGCCACCAGTGGATCAGCCCGGTGGTGGCGTGGACGACCCCGTACACCAGTGGCGCGGCGAGAATCACGCAGACCGCGCCCTCCTGCAGCGCCACCGAGGCGAGCAGCAGGCAGACGGTGGTGAACAGGAAGGCCCGGCCGTGGGCGGTACGGGCCGGCGTCATCGCCAGGGCCGCCGCCAGCAGCACCGGCAGTCCGACAAACAGCAGGGCGCTGTCGGAGCGTCCGGAACGGACGGCGAGGGTGAAGACGACAACACCGAAGAGTCCGATGAGTGCGCTGACGATCCAGTTGGCGATTCGTGGCCGTGGTGGCTCCTCCGGTTCCGACATCTGGCTGCTCCCTCCGCTGTGGCTCCGCCGGTTGCGATTTGAGCGATCGCTCAAGAGTCAGCATAGGAGAGTTTGAGCGGACGCTCAAACGCCTTCGACCCGTCCTGCCGGTGCACCGACACCCGCAGCGGGTCCCGGCCACCGACCGGCACCCGGTTGCCCAGGTCGACCGGGGCAGACTGAACCCGGCTCGCGCCTTCGTCAGCGAAACCTGGTGGTAGAACGTGACCAGCCACTTCCCCGGCGGGTAGCGCCTGGCCGGACGGCATCCTTCCTGACACACGAAAGGCCCCGCCCGGTCGTGGGTACGACCGGGCGGGGCCTGCGGTGACGACGGAAAGGGGTCAGCCGACGGTGACGGTCACCTCGTTGACGCCCCGGTCGGCGGTGACCGACGTGTCACCGTTGCCGTGCCGGGAGAGCGCCCGCAGCGTCCAGCTGCCGGGTGCGGCGAAGAACCGGAACTGGCCGGCCGGCGACGTGACCACCTCGGCGGTGAACTCGCCGGTCGAGTCGAGCAGCCGGACGTACGCCCCGGGGACGGCCTCGCCGGACTCGGCGTTGACCACCCCGGTGATCACGGTTTCCTTCTCCAGGTCCAGGCTGGCCGGAAGCGGGGCCGCCTGGTCGGGCGCCGCGCAGCCGGCGGCGATGGGTGTGGTCATGACGCTCACGCCTCCCCCGGCTCGTCGCCGAGCGCCACCGGGACGCCGACCAGCGAGCCGTACTCGGTCCAGGAACCGTCGTAGTTCTTGACGTTCTGGTGGCCGAGCAGCTCCTTGAGCACGAACCAGGTGTGCGAGGAACGCTCGCCGATCCGGCAGTAGGCGATGGTGTCCTTGCTGCCGTCCAGCCCGGCCTCGCCGTAGATCTTCGCCAGCTCGTCGTCGGACTTGAAGGTGCCGTCCTCGTTCGCCGCCTTCGACCACGGCACGCTGATCGCGGTCGGGATGTGCCCGGCCCGCTGCGCCTGCTCCTGCGGCAGGTGCGCCGGGGCGAGCAGCCGGCCCGCGTACTCGTCGGGGGAACGCACGTCGACCAGGTTCTTGCTGCCGATCGCGGCGACCGCCTCGTCGCGGAAGGCGCGGATGGAGAGATCCGGCTCCTGCGCGACGTACTGCGTGGCGGGGCGGGTCACCGCGTCGGTGACGAGCGGACGGGCGTCCAGCTCCCACTTCTTGCGGCCACCGTCGAGCAGCCGGACGTCGCCGTGCCCGTAGAGCTTGAAGTACCAGTACGCGTACGCCGCGAACCAGTTGTTGTTGCCGCCGTACAGGATGACGGTGTCGTCGTTGCTGATGCCCCGTCCGGAGAGCAGCGCCTCGAACTGGGACTTGTTGACGAAGTCCCGACGCACCGGATCCTGCAGGTCGGTCTTCCAGTCAAGCTTGATCGCTCCGGCGATGTGGCCACCGTCGTACGCGGTGGTGTCCTCGTCGACCTCGACGAACACCACGCCGGGGGTGTCGAGGTTCTTCTCGGCCCAGTCGGCCGAGACGAGTGCGGTGTCGCGACTCATCAGATCACTCCTTGGTGAGGATGGTGTTGGTGAGCCTGCGCGTGCGGGTCGATCGATGCCTGTTCGTCGCATGCCACGCGCGGGACCCATAGTCAGGTGTGGATCACGGGTACGTGCGACGGCGCCGCTGCCGGGCGTGGGAAGAACTCAGAGGGTACGCAGAGAGAGCAGCCCCGCCGTCAGATGACGGGGCGACACAGGCAGGTGGCCACGCGGCACAGGTCGACCGCGCGCCGTTTGGTGAGGAGCGTCCCCATGGTGTCGCAGCTTACCAGTGCGATGGTCCGGTTACTAAGGGCCGACCACGATCCGGGATCGACGGGTCGGCCCGCGACGGCGTCCCACGGCGGGCTCAGCGTACGTCGTTGAGGGCGACGCCCCGGGCCGTACCGCTGATCGCCAGGCCGGTCGAACGGGGGTTGATCCCGGTCACCTCGACCGGGAACGGCAGCGAGGGCAGCGGTACCCGGACCGAGAGCTGCTCGGCGAACCCGTTGACGAAGGTCCGGACCAGCGGGGTGTTCGGCAGGTCCGGCGAGGTCAGCCCGGAGAAGCTGATCAGGATGTCGTCGCCCTCCGGGGTCAGCTTGGCGTTGCCGCGTACGGTGATCCGCCGGTTGAGCACCGGGACCTGTACCGGCGCGGTGACGACCAGTTGGCCGTCCTCCTCCTGCAGTTGCACACCCGGCTCGTCGATCAGGGCGACGACGCTGTCGTACGAGACGGTGAACGTGCCCCGGACGGTGTCGGCGGTGATGTCACCCTGGCCGGAGCGGAGCGTGTCCAGCGCGGCGTGGACGCCCTGGGCGTCCACCGTGGCCTCCGGCACCAGCACCGTGGTCGACTTCTCCGCCACCGGGGTCCGTACGTCGCGCAGTACGATCCGGACCGAGTCGTAGCGGCCGTCGACCACCTGGGTGAGGAACGGGAAGCCGCCCACCGTCACCTCGGGCCCGGCGGACGTGACGTCCCGTTGGGTCAGTTCCCGGTTGACCTGGTCGGCGACGAGGCGCTCGGCGACGCCGACCGCGACCCGGTCGGCGACCACCACCAACACACCCAGCACGAGAAGCAGAACGACCAGCACGACAAGTGCCCGCCGGCCCCGACGTCGACGCGGCCGTTCCTGGTACGTCTCGTCCTCCGCCGGATAGGTCTCCGCCACGCCGCCTCCCCTGACTCCCGGTCGTGGACCATATCTACCCGACCCGACGGATCGCCAACCGTGGGGCCGGTCCGCCACCCGTCCTAGAGGAAGAAGACGGTCATCGCGTACGCGGCCGGGGCGGCCAGGGCGAAGCCGCCGAGCGGGCCCTGCATGTGCCGGGCCACCCACATCGTCGGCGGCTCGCCGGCCATCTGCCGCCCGGCCTCGGCGTACCCGACTCCCAGGTCGGCCAGGACCGCGGCGGCCGCCGCGATCAGCCCCACCACGGCTCCGCTGGTCGGGGTGAAGCCGACGAGATAACTGCCGAGCACGGCCGCGGCGAGGGTGCCGGCCATCGCACCGGCCACCACGCCGGCCGCGCCCCGCGGCACCTGCGGGGCGAGCCGGGGCCACGGCAGCACCGCGTCGGTGAGGCGGGCGACCGCCAGTCCGACCGCGGTCGCGGTCAGACAGACGTAGATCGCCTGGGTGCCGACCGGAATCCGGCTGAGCACCACGAGGGTGGCGAACGAGACCACGCCGACGACGATGAACAGGGTCGCGCCGAGCGACTCGGTGACGCGTACCCGGTCCTCACGGCGGACGAGCTGGCCGAGCACCCCGACGGCGAAGCCGGCCGCGGCGACGTACCCGAGCGGGCCGATCGCGGCGACCTGCGGCAGGACGGCGGCGGCGTCGGCGGCGCCGGCCACCAGGACCGAGGCGCCGGCCACCACCGGCAGCGCCGGTGGCCGCATCGCCATCGTCCAGGAGAGCACGAAGAGCAGCTGCACCCCGAGGACCACCACCGCGAACGGGATCCGGGCCCCGGGCCCGGCGGTGTACGCGCCGAAGATCAGACCGAGGCCGAGCAGCCCGGCGAAGCCGGCGATCGCCACCGACAGCAGACGCCGTACCGGGACCGGCGGCATCTCCTCCTCGTCGTCCTCGGCGGCCGGGTCGGCGGCGACGTCGAAGCGCGTCGCGCCCTCCGGACGGTTCCCCGGGCCGCCGCGACCAGCCGGTTCGGGCCGATCCGGGGTCTCGGGCCGGCGAGGGCCGTCGAACTGACCCGGGCGGGCGTCGAACTGACCCGGGCGGGCGTCGGGCTGGCCTGGGCCGTCGAAGGGACGTGGACCGTCGTACGGGCCGCGGGCCGGGTCGGGACCGGCGGGGTGGCCGCGGGGGTCCGGTGCGCGGCGCGGTCCGCCCGGACCGGGGCGGCCGTCCGCCCACGAATCCCGACCTGTCTCCGGTGGCGTCGAGGGGTGCACGCCCCGATCGTGCCAGACGGCGCGGGCGACGCGCCGGTGCCGCCGCCCCCGATGTGGAAACTCGTGATCGTATGGCCGATCCCACAAGTGTTCAGACAAACGTGTGAGAGCGTCCGACGGAAGTTCCGATAAGCTCAGGGCTTACCTGCCCGTCAGTGAAGCCGGGACGACCCCCAGTCTTCAGCGGATCCCGGTCACCGCCGGCACACCGCTGGCCACACCGCGCGGCACCGGTCCGGTGCCGCCGGGACGGAGGTGATGTGTGGAGATCCTGCTGCTGGTGACCGCGCGCGCAGGCGAACCGTCCGTTGTACTGCCGGCGCTTGACCTGCTGCCCCACTCGGTGCGTACCGCCCCTCGCGACGTCCGCACCCTGGTCTCCGGGCCGAGCCCGGACGCCGTACTCGTCGACGCCCGCTCGGAACTGAGCGAGGCCCGGGCCACCTGTCGGATGCTGCACGCCACCGGGCTCGGCGTGCCGCTGGTCGCCGTGGTGACCGAGGCCGGGCTGATCGCCCTGAACGCGGACTGGGGTGTCGACGACGTGATCCTGGCCAGCGCCGGGCCGGCCGAGGTCGAGGCCCGGCTGCGGCTCGCGGTCGGCCGACTCAACAACGCGACCGCGGCGGCCGGTGGGCTGATCCGGGCCGGCGAGCTGACCATCGACCCGGACACCTACGCCGCGAAGCTCAAGGGCCGGCCGCTCGACCTGACGTACAAGGAGTTCGAGCTGCTCAAGTTCCTCGCCCAGCACCCGGGTCGGGTCTTCACCCGGGACCAACTGCTGCGTGAGGTCTGGGGCTACGACTACTTCGGCGGCACCCGTACGGTCGACGTGCACGTACGACGGTTGCGGGCCAAGCTCGGTTCGGAGTACGAGTCGATGATCGGCACGGTCCGACAGGTCGGCTACAAGTTCGTCACCCCGCCGTCCCGACCGCTGCCTGAGTCGGAGGGCCTGCCGCTGCCCGTCTGAGGCGCCACGGCGCTCTTCGGCGCCGGCGACGAGAATCCGCGAGAAGGCCACCCGGCGCGTGCCGGGTGGCC
>NZ_JBDPMH010000052.1:0-32620 GCF_039871735.1 Plantactinospora sp. B24E8 | reverse complement strand
CATCTACCGGGTGGTGGAGGAGACCGGTGCCTCGGCGACAACCCGGTGTGTGACGGTGCGGTTCCCGGTCAGCCGGTCCGGGTCGCCGACACCACGATGTTGTTGGGGTAGCTGCCCTTCTTCCGGTCGAAGACACCGCCGCAGGTGACCACCTGGAGTCGGGCGTCGTCGCTGCTCCCGTAGACGAGCTCGGCCGGGAACGCGGTCTTCGGGTACGACCTGACGGTGTCGACGGCGAACCGTACGACACTGCCGTCGGCGCGGGTCACCTGGATCCGGTCGCCGGGTTTGAGCGCGCCGAGCCGGAAGAAGACGGCCGGGCCCATCGCGGCCGAGTCGACGTGCCCGACCACCACGGCGTTGCCGATCTCCCCGGGGCTGACCCCGACCTTGTACCAGCCGGCGAGGTGCGCCTGCTTCAGCGACGGCACCTGGACCGTGCCGTCGGCGTTCAGCCCGACCGAGATGATCGTGGCGTTGACCTTGATCTTCGGGATGGTGATCTTCACGGGTTCGGACCGGGGCAGCGGTGCGGGTCCGGTCGGGGACGGCCGACCCGGGCCGGTGGGTGGGGTGGCCTGGCCCGGGGTCGGCCCGCTCTCGGTCCAGCCGGACGCCCAGTCGGGCTCGGGTTCCGGCCCGGGCTCCACGTCCACGCCGGACTCCTCGCCGAGCTCCGGGGTCGGATCGAGTGCGGCGCCGGTCACCACGTCGGCCGGCTGAGGCGGTTGGGCCGGTGCCGGATTGAGGCCCGCGGTGAGCGTCGCGGTGCCGCCGAGGGCGAGGAGGGCGACCAGAAGTACGCCGGCGGCACGCCACGGTCGCCCGTGCCGGCCGCCGGCGCTCCCGGTGTCCACCTCAGGCGAGCGAGCCATCGGTGCGACGTCGGCGCATCAGCAGGAAGCCGCCGACCGCGGCTGCCCCGAGCATTCCGGCCCCCGCCACGGCCCGGCTGCCGTCGGTGGTGGCGCCACCGTCACCGCCGGGAACGGCGCCCGCCGGCAGTACGACGATGGTTCCGATGCCGCAGGAGCCCTTGGCGGCGTAGTGGCCGGGCTTGGTCTTCCACGGCACCTTCGCCCAGGCCCAGTACCGGTAGGTGTGCCGGTGGCCGTCGGCCTGGCCGCCCTCTCCGCCGCTGCGGGCCTGCGGCTGGAGGTCGTCCGGCAGTCCGGGCTGCCCGTCGCCCGGCAGGCCCGGTTGCTCCCCGCCGCCGCTGGGCGGCTGCGGTTCGCCCCCTCCGGGCTGGCCCGGCTGACCCGGCTGGCCCGGCTGACCGGGGGGCGTCGGCTGGACAACCTCGTCGTCGTCACCGTTCGCCGGTGGCTCCTGCCCGTTGGGCGTCACCGGCTTGAGTCGGAGCTTGCCCGTGATCTTGGAGGAGGCCCAGGCGCGCTCTTCCGGGGAGAAGCAGGTCAAGGTGATCTTGAACTTGGCTCCCGGCTTCACGCCCTTCGGCTCGGTCTTGAGGTAGCCCCGGTACCCCGGGTCGTGGCGGGGTCCGTCGTCCGCCACGGCGGTTCCGGGTGCGCAGATCAATAACGACGCGGCGCCGAGACCCGCGCCCGCCATCACCTTTCCCAGCAACTTCCTACTCATGACGCGTAGTCACTCCTTCCCCGTTGGGTTGGCCCGACGAGAGCCGGGCTAGGACTGACGCTAGTTAGTTTGTGAGTCGATGTCGCGATTATGGCTGTTTCGGATATCCGATCGCCTTCGGGTGGTAGAGAGGCTTTTGCGTTTACTGCGCGGTTGCTGCCTCACTCCCCGGTCTGGGGGTTAGCTGCGCTCCTGACCGGTCTTCCGACCAGGGTGGGTACGACGCACTCGGGGGCGGCGCTTCAAGCGCCGCCCCCGAGCGTCGTGACCGTTCGCCGGCCGTGCCTAGTCGGCCAGCGTGGCGAACGCGATGATGTTGTCCGGATACGAACCGACCCGCTCGTCGAAGTCGCCCCCACAGGTCACCAGGCGAAGCCCTGGCCGCGACGCGGGGCCGTAGACGAGCTCGGTGGGAAAGTTCGTCTTCGGGTAGGACTTGACGCTGTCGACAACAAACGCGGCGGTGGAGCCGTCCTTCCGGACCACCTCGATCCGGTCACCCGGCAGCAGGGCGCCGAGTCGGAAGAAGACCGCCGGCCCGAGCTCCCTGGAGTCGACGTGACCGACGATCACGGAGTTGCCCGACTCGCCGGGAGCCGGACCGGGCTGGTACCAGCCGGCAAGGTGCGCCTTGCTCAGCGGAGGTACCTGGACCATGCCCTCGGGGGTGACCCCGACCGGCATGATCGCCGCGGCGACCCCGATTTTCGAGATGTTCACCAGTACCGGCTCGGACCGGGGCAGAGCCCTGGTACCCGGCGTGGGGTCGGGGGTCGGCGACACCGGATCGGGCAGCTCGGATCCGTCCGCCGGTCCGGTCGTCGACGGGTCGACGTTGCCCGGCGCCGCGGCAGGCTGCGGTTGCGGTGGGGTGACGGGATCCGGCGCGTTCCACGCGGCACCGATCAGGCCCGCCCCGACCAGGGCGAGCAGGGCGACGAAGCCGATGCCGGCGGCTCGCCACGGTTTCCCGGGACGGCCGCCGGCTCCGCTCGTCACCGCGTCAGGCGGGCGATTCATCGGTACGGCGCTGACGCATCAGCACCAGGCCACCGAGCGCGGCCATCCCGAGCATCCCCACCCCGCCGACCGCGAGGTTGTCGCCGCTGCTGGCGGTGTTACCGCCGTCGCCGCCGTCCACCCAACCCTTCGGCACGACGATCAGCTCGCCCTCACCGCACGAACCCTTGAGGTCGTACGTGCCAGGCTTGGCGTCCCACGGGATCTTGACGCTGGCCCAGTACTCGTACTTGGCCGCGTCCTTCTGCTCCCAGCCCCCGTTCTCCTTCTCGGCCTTGTAGTCGTCGGCCTTCTTGCTGTCCTGCCAGGCCTTGTACTCGTCGGCCTTTTTGCTGTCCTGCCAGGCCTTGTACTCGTCGGCCTTCTTGCTGTCCTGCCAGGCCTTGTACTCGTCGGCTTCCTTGCCGTCTTCCCAGGCCTTGTGGTCCTCGGCCTTGTGGTCGTCGGCCTTCTTGCTGTCCTCCCAGCCGTTCGTGGCGGCGTCGTCCGCGAGCAGGCCGCCACCGATCCCGCCGGAACTGGCCTCCGGAGGCTGGTAGCCGTCGGCCGGCTGCTCCGCGCGCGAATCCTGGGAGGGTGCCGGCACCGCGCCTGCGGACGCGTCGGGCTTGGCTGCCTTCTCCTCGGTGGACGCCGACTTCTCCGGCGCCTTCTTCTCCTTGTACCGGCGGTACTCCTGGTACTCCTGGTGCTCCTTGTACTTCAGGAACTCCTGGTACTCGCGCTCCTGCCGGTAGTCCCCGCCCTCGTACTCCTTGGGTTCGGTGCTGTCCTTCCAGCTTTCGGCGCCCTTGTCGGACTTCTTGTCGTCCCAGCCGTTGCTGTGCTCGGACTTCTTCTTGTCGTCGTCCTGGTACGAGTGCTTCTTCGGGGTCAGGTCGACCTTCCCGGTGACCTTCGACCAGAGCCAGGCGTGTTTCTGCTCCTCGGAGCAGACCTCGATGAGCTTGACCTCGTGTCCGGGCTTCACCACGTGCGGTTTTGCGAAGACGCGGCCCAGGGCGTCCCTGTGGTGGCCGTCGGAGTAGGGAGCGCCGTCGGCGAGGGCGGCCGAAGGGGCGAAGACGAGTAGGGACGCGCCGCCGAGGGCGGCTCCAGCGATCACCTTGCCGAGGAACTTCTTGGACATGACTGTCGTCATCCTTCCCTCTTGCTTCAGCTCGAGGAGACGAGCCATGACCGAGATTAACGAGCTTGTGAGCTTTCATCAGATTTTCCGGGCATTTACCCGAAAAAGCTTCTCATGGTGGTACGAGCGATATGCGCATGCTCGATCCGGTCACGCCGTCGCGGCCTTGCCGGGCGGGTCCCACCCCAGCTGGCCGGAACCCTGCCGGATCGCCCGGACCGTCGCCGTCCGGGTCGGGATCGCCCATTCGATGACGCCCGGCCCGGCTGCCCGCGCAACACGTCGGGTGCCCGTTTCCGTCCCGCCTGACCCGGGGGTGGGAGGGGCCGGCGACCGCCGCCGAACTTGGGATATCGTCATCCGTAATAGTGATGGGTGTTGTGGTGGAAGCGCTCCCATGCAAGAATTCATCCACTGTGCTGGGGGAGCCACACCGCGCAGCAGACGCCGAGGGCATCCGGTCTCCGGACGGCGTCACCAAGGCCGCCTGACCGCGGTCTGCACCACCACCACTTGCGCCCGTCCGGGTCGGGCACACCACAGTCCCCCCACGGCGCCAGCGGACAACCCACCGAACGACGTCCGCACGGCTGCCGCGCCGGCTCCGCCCCATCGGACCGGCTGGCCCTAGGAGATCAGTGGCATGAATTTACGGAGTAGTTTGTCCATCCGCCAGAAAGCTGTGGCGGTGGCCGGTGCGAGTGCCCTGGTGGCCGCCGGTCTCGTCACCCTTCCGGCGTCGTCCGCGCTCGCCGCGCCCGGCTGCAGCGTGACCTACAGCGCCAACCAGTGGCAGGGTGGCTTCACTGCCAGCATCACCATCCGGAACGTCGGTGACCCGATCAACGGTTGGACGCTGCGCTTCACCTTCCCGGACAGTGGCCAGCGGGTCAGCCAGGGCTGGTCGGCCACCTGGAGCCAGTCCGGCAGCCAGGTGACCGCGCAGAGCATGTCGTGGAACGGCAACCTGGCCACCGGTGCCTCCACAAGCATCGGCTTCAACGGCTCGTGGAGCGGCAGCAACCCGGCGCCGACCTCGTTCAGCGTCAACAACGTCGCCTGCAACGGGACCGCGCCGACCACCCCGCCGACCGGCGGCCCGACCGGCGGACCGACCACCCCGCCGACCACCCCGCCGACCACCCCTCCGGGGACCGGTGGGCCGAACCCTGGCCGGGTGGACAACCCGTACGCCGGGGCGACGGGTTACGTGAACCCGGAGTGGAAGGCCAAGGCGGAGAGCGTCTCCGGCGGTAACCGGGTGTCGAGCACCCCGACCGGTGTCTGGATCGACCGGATCGCCGCCATCGAGGGCACCCCGGACAGCAGCTCGAACGGTCCGATGGGCGTCAGGGACCACCTGGACGAGGCACTGGCGCAGGGCGTCGGCTACATCCAGTTCGTCATCTACAACCTGCCGGGCCGGGACTGCGCGGCGCTCGCCTCCAACGGTGAACTCGAGGCGGACGAGATCGACCAGTACAAGACGGCGTACATCGACCCGATCGCGGCGATCCAGGCCGACCCGGCGTACCGGAGCCTGCGGATCATCAACATCATCGAGATCGACTCGCTGCCGAACCTGGTCACCAACGTGTCGCCGCGGGAGACCGCGACCGCCAACTGCGACACGATGAAGGCCAACGGCAACTACGTCAAGGGCGTCGGCTACGCGCTGGCCAAGCTCGGTGCGCTCCCGAACACCTACAACTACATCGACGCCGGCCACCACGGCTGGATCGGTTGGGACGACAACTTCCGGGCGTCGGCCCAGATCTTCGCCGAGGCCGCCCGCGCCGAGGGCAGCACCACCGCCAACGTGCACGGCTTCATCGCCAACACCGCCAACTACTCGGCCACGGTCGAGCCGTACCTGAACGTGACCGAGCAGAACCGGCAGTCCACCTGGATCGACTGGAACCGGTACGTCGACGAGCAGCGCTTCGCCCAGGCCCTGCGTACCGAGCTCATCTCGCAGGGCTTCAGCAGCAACATCGGCATGCTGATCGACACCTCCCGCAACGGTTGGGGCGGCTCGGCCCGGCCGACCGGCCCGGTGACCTCCGGTGACATCAACCAGCAGGTCGACGGCTCCCGCATCGACCGCCGGATCCACCTCGGCAACTGGTGCAACCAGAGCGGGGCCGGCCTCGGCGAGCGGCCGCGGGCCAACCCGGCCACCGGCATCGACGCGTACGTCTGGATCAAGCCCCCGGGCGAGTCGGACGGCTCCAGCACCCTCATCGACAACGACGAGGGCAAGGGCTTCGACCGGATGTGCGACCCGACCTACGGTGGCAACCCGCGTAACAACAACAACATGAGCGGTGCGCTCTCCGGCGCCCCGATCTCGGGTGCCTGGTTCTCGGCCCAGTTCCAGCAGCTCATGCAGAACGCCTACCCGGCGCTCTGACCAGCGGCGACAACTGAACCGACAGCAGTCGGTACGTACCAACCGGGCGGTCCCCGCCCCCGGTCCGCGAGGGCCGGAGGCGGGGACCGCCGCTGTCGCAACGCCGGACCGGTCCCCGGCTCAGGGAACCGTCTTCTCCACCGCGGCCGGTCCCTCCTGCTCCAACTCCCGCCGGGCCCGCTCGACGTTGCCCGGGTCCGGGTCGCGGCCCTGGGCCGCCGCCAGGTCCTCGGGGTCCCACGGCTGCTCAGCACCGGTGCGGGCCCGTTCCGGGGCGCTGCCCGCGCCGGCACCGTACGGGTCACCGAGCAGGTCGTCGGTGGGCGGAAAGTCGGCCGCGACGTCGTCCGGGTCGACGAACTCCGGGTTCGCCAAGCCTGGTCCGCCGTCGGTGGCGAACTGTGGTACCGCGATGTCGTCGTCGATCGCGGCGGCCACCTCGGGAGTCTCCTCAAGCGGACGGTCCGGCCTCGGATCGCGGTCGGTCATCTCACTGCCCTCCTGTCCGGATCCGGGGCATCCGGGTGGAATATCCTCTGCGTGGTCGTGTCTTCCCGGTGGCGTACCCGGGACGACCGGCGCCATACCTGAGCGGGCCCTGCCGGCCCGGAAGTGCGGAGGCCCGACTACCCGGGGCGAATCCGACTCACGCCTGCGGGTGCCCGCCCGTACCCTGCCCCGTCAGGCTCGACACGGCGACGGCTCCCCGACGCGCCGGACGGGCGCCGGGGAGCCGTGGTGAGCGGTACGGCCGGTGACTACCGGCCGAGGATCCGGTCCAGGAACTCGCGGTGGCGGCGTACCACCGTCCGCAGCTGTTCGGTGTCGGTGGCGTCACCCGTCGCTCCGTCGCCCTGCCCGCGTCCGAGTTCCGCGCGCTGCTCGGCCAGTGCGGTGGTCAGCGCCTCCACCGACTCCTCCACCAGCCGCTGCGCGTCCGCCGCGGCGCCGGAGGGGTCGTCGACGAACCGCAGCTGCACCTCCCGCCAGCGGTCCCGGAACTTCTGTACGGTCTCCGGTTCCAGGAACGCCGCCGTCGTGCCGTCGTGCTCCTGTCCGACCGCCCGGCCGTCCCCGGACTGGTCGACCGTCGCCGGGTAACTGTCGGTGGTGGCCGGCCCCGGGGTGTCGCCGATGCCGTCGATCCGGTCCTCGGCCACCCCGTCACCGGACCGGGCCAGTTCCTCCTCGCGCGGGTCGCGGCGGTCGCCGGCCAGCGCGGACGCCGCGACGGCGCCGCCGACGCTGGGGGCGCCGAAGGCGGTGGGCAGCGGCGCCGGCTCGTGGAACTCCGGCCGTTCCGCCCCGTCTATTCGTCGGGCGCCGCCCTCCGCCGACGCGCCGTCCCGGTCGGTCCGGTCACCGGCGGGCGGGCCGACCCGGTCGGCCCGCCCCGCCGGTCGCCGCGCTGTTGTCGTAGGAACCCCGCTCGTCCAGCGCGTCCTCGGGGCGCGGGTTCTCCTGGATCTGCTGGTGCTGCTGGCGCATGGCAGGTCTCCTTACCGACTCGAAACGTCCTGTGGGGTCTCCGGGCGGGGCTGTGCCGTGGGCGGGCGGGTGCCGGCCGTCGCCCCGTCGTGCCGTCCGTCGTGCTGCCCGTCGTGCCGTCCGTCGTGCTGGTGTGCGGCGTCCGGAGCGGGCTGCTGACGTACCGGGTCCTCGCCGAGCAGCTCGGCGAAGAGCGCCCGGTAGTGGACCACCGCCTGCCGCAGCTGTTCGGTGTCGGCCTCACCACGTGCGTTGCGCAGCTGGATGTCGTGCGCCTCGCGGTAGTGGTCCAGGGTCCGGGCGTGCTCGACGGAAAGGTGGGCGAGTCGCTCGTCGTACGCCCCGGTGGGGTAACCGCGCTCGGCGATCAACCGGGTGACCAGGTCGTCGGCCGCCCCGACCGCCTCGCCGGGCGAGTCGACGAACCGCGCCTGGATCTCCTCCCAGTCGGCGGCGTACCGCTCGCGGGACTCCGCGTCCAGCGGGGTCAGGGTCAGCGCCGCGTGGCGGCGTTCGCGCTCCCGCAGTTCACGTTCGGCGGCGGCGCGGCTCTCCTGCTCGGCGACCAGCCGCTCGTACTCCGGGCCGAACCTGCTGCGCAGCGCCCGGCGGCGGCTCGCCACCCAGATGACCGGTACGGCCGCCGCGACCACGAGGACAACAAGGACGATGAGGACGATTTCAGTGGGCGACATGGCTCCTCCTTCGTCCTCTGCTATTCCCGCCCGCCCCTGATCCGCAATCCACATCCGCCGTACTTTCACGAGGAGTGTGGGGAGCGGACGAAAGCCACGAAAGGAGTTAGGACAGGTGGATAGCCGGCATCGTGGCTGCGCGGCTGGGGACGGGTCGCCTAGAATCGCCGCCATGACGCGCCGACATTAATTCGCCCGCAGAGGCCGTCGCGGCCCGTGCTGCCGTGGCCCGCCGGGACCTTTCGTGACCCCGAGTCCGAATCGTCCCCACGGGAAGGCCTTATGTCCGCCACCTCTCCGCCGACCGCGCCCGACAGCCGCGCGCGGCGGCTCGCCGTCACCTACCACCTCTACGTCTTCCTCGACGAGTTCGTCCTGCTCTACCCGGTGTACGCGTTGCTCTTCACCGACACCGGACTCTCCGTCGCGGAGATCTCGTCGCTGTTCGTGCTCTGGTCGCTGAGCGGCATCGTGCTGGAGGTCCCGTCCGGCGTGCTCGCCGACGCGGTGTCCCGACGACTGCTGCTCGGCACCGCGCCGCTGTTCGGCGCGCTCGGGTTCGCGATCTGGACGGTGGTGCCGTCGTACGGCGCCTTCGCCCTCGGCTTCCTGCTCTGGGGCGTCCGGGGCGCCCTCCAGTCCGGCGCGGCCGAGGCGCTGCTCTACGACGAACTCGACCGGCTCGGCCTCGCCGGACGCTACGGACAGCTGATCGGCCGGGCCACCGCGACCGGGCTGGTCGCGGTCCTGCTGGCCACCGCGGTCGCGGCCCCGGTCTTCGCCGCCGGTGGTTACCCGGCGGTCGGGGCGGCGAGCGTGCTCGCCAGCCTGCTCTGCGCCGTGGCCGGGTTCGCGCTCCCCGAAAACCGGCCCACCGCCACCTCGACGGAGGCGGCTGCGGCCCGGGCTGTTCCCGTCGGGGTGGCGACGCGGGAGGATCCGCCGGACGGCGTCGGCGAGCCGTCCGGCTGGGTCGCCGTCTTGCGGGCCGGACTGACCGAGGCCAGGGCCAACCCGCCGGTACGGCGGGTTCTGCTGCTCCTCGCCGTGGTCGGCGGCATCTGGGGCGGGTTGGAGGAGTACACGTCGCTGCTGGCCGGGGAGGTCGTCGTGGCGTCGGCCGTACCGCTGCTGGTGCTGCTCGTCTCGGCCGGCGTCATGGTCGGCGGGCTGCTCACCCCGGTCGGTCAGCGCCTCGGGCCGGGCTGGTTCGCCGCCACCGTGGCCCTCGCGGCAGCTGCCCTGGCGGTCGGGGCGCTCAGCGGCCGACCGGCGGGCTTCCTGCTGATCGGATTGGCGTACTGCGCCCTGCAGATGGTGGGTCTGGTCCTCGACGTACGGCTCCAGGAGAGCATCGGCGGGCCGAGCCGGGCCACGGTCACCTCCCTGGCCGGACTCGGCACCGAGTTGATCACAATCACCCTGTACGGCGGGTACGCGTTGGCCTCCGGGTTCGTCGGACACGGTGCGATCGTCGCGCTCTGCGCCGTGCCGTACCTGGTGGTGGCGACCGTGCTGGTGCGGGTGCCGGGAACGGTCCGGTCCGTACCCGTGCCCCGGGTCGCGTCAAGAGCCACCGGGATCGAATAAGAGCGACATCTGTCGATACAATCCACCCTCGGGCACTACCGGACGTACCCACGTCCGGTAGTGCGCCGGCCCGTGATTACGTATCCTGCCGAAGGCACGCGCGCCCGCGACCCTCGACTCTGGCCGGAGCCGCGGGCCGCCGGTCCGGGTGTCGGCCCCTGACGCATCCCTTCCGGCGAGGTCTGATTGGAAACCCAGAACTGGCCGATCCGCTCGAAGATAGTCGCGCTGGTCGCCGTGCCGATCGCCGCTCTGATGGCGCTCTGGATCTTCGCGACCACGCTGACCGTGGGGCCGGCGACGAGTCTGCTCGCCGCGCGGACACTTCTCGACGAGGTTGGTCGACCGGCCGAGGCGCTGGTTCTCGAACTGCAGCGGGAACGGCGCCTGTCGGTGATGCAGTTGGCCGACCCTGCCGTCGCGCCCGCCCTCACCGACCAGCGGGCCCGCACCGACCACGCGATCGACACGCTGCGCCGACACGCGTCCAACGAGGACGTCCGGGACACGACCAGCCAGGCGCTCGACGCCCGGCTCGACCAACTGCTCACCGCGCTCGGCACGCTGTCGTCGGGGCGTAGCTTCATCGACGGGCGGAGCGTCGACGCCACCGGAGCGCTGGGCCTCTACAGCGGCATCATCGACGCGGCGTTCCGTACCTTCACCGCCCTGCAGGCGCTGCCCGACGAGTCGCTGAACCGGGAGGTCGCCGCCCTCACCGCCCTGGGGCGGGCCCGCGAGGTGCTCGCCCAGGCGGACGCCCTGCTCGCCGGGGTCTTCCGGGTCGGTCGGTTCGGGCCGGGGGAGCACAGCCAGCTCGTCCAGATCATCGGCACACAACGGTTCCTCTACGCCGCCGCGATCGCCGAACTGCCGGACGCCGACCGGACCGAGTACCAGCGACTCACCGAGGCGGAGCCGTTCGCCCGGCTCCGCGCGTTGGAGGACGACCTGATCGGCCGGGGACGCGGCGGCGCGGCTCCGCCGGTCGACGCGCAGGCCTGGCAGAGCACCTACGAGACCGTGCAGCAACAGCTCCGGGAATTCGAACTGGACGGAGCCGAGGCGCTCACCGAGCGCAGCCGGCCGGTGGCGGTCAACATCCTGGTCCGGTTGGGACTCGCCGGCCTGCTCGGACTCGTGGCCGTGCTGGCCTCCGGCTTCATCGCGCTACGGATCGGCCGGTCCCTGGTCCGACGGCTGACCAGTCTGCGCGCGGCCGCCCTGACGATGGCCGACGAACGACTTCCCGACGTCGTCGGTCGGCTCCGGAAGGGTGAGGTCGTCGACGTCGCCGTCGAGGCACCACCGCTGGACTACGGGCGGGACGAGATCGGCCAGCTCGGCCAGGCGTTCAGCGAGGTGCAGCGGACCGCGATCAGTTCGGCGGTGGACGAGGCCGCGCTGCGGAAGAGCCTGCGGGACGTCTTCCTCAACATCGCCCGGCGGAGCCAGACGCTGCTGCACCGGCAGCTCGCCCTGTTGGACCGGATGGAGCGACGGGTCACCGAGCCGACCGAGTTGGCCGACCTCTTCCGGCTCGACCACATGGCGACCCGGATGCGGCGGCACGCCGAGGACCTGGTCATCCTCGCCGGGGCGCCGGCCGGCCGGGGATGGCGCAACCCGGTCACCATGGTCGACGTCATCCGGGGCGCGATCTCCGAGGTCGAGGACTACGCGCGGGTCGAGCTGGGCAAGGTCGCGCCGTCGGCGGTCACCGGGCCGGCGGTCGGTGACGTCATCCACCTGCTCGCCGAACTGATCGAGAACGCCACCTCCTTCTCCCCGCCGCACACCCGGGTCCGGGTCACCGGCCAGCCGGGGACCCGGGGCTACACGGTCGAGATCGAGGACCAGGGCCTGGGGATGAGCGCCGAGGCGATCGAGGACGCCAACCGGCGGCTCGCCGAACCGCCGGAGTTCGACCCGGCGAACAGTGCCCGACTCGGGCTGTTCGTCGTGGCCCGGCTCGGCGCCCGACACGGCGTACGGGTACGCCTCCAACCGTCCCCGTACGGCGGGATCACCGCTGTCGTCCTGGTGCCGAGTGACCTTGTCGTGTCGGAGAGCGCGGTACCGACGCCCCGTGACGGGCGTACCGGTGCACAGCCGGCCCCGGACGGCGTCGAGGTGGCGTCGCGACCCGGTGGCGACCAGCCGGGCGGCCCGGCGGCCGACCGGGCCCCGAAGTCCGGGCCGGCGCTGACGGCGGAGAGCCCCGCCGCGCCCGCGGTTGCGCCGGAACCGGATCCCCGGCCGGCTTCCGCTCTCGGACCCCGGCGGAAGGCGGGCGCGGCGCTCGACGCGCTGATCGCGTCCGCCCCCGCCGGCAGGTTCGGTGAGCTGCGGTCCGGCACCGACCAGGTGCCGGTCGGCGAGCAGGCCGACCCCGCGGTGCCGCCCCGCCCCACGGAGTCGTCCACCCCGTCCGCCGGTGGCACCACCGGTGCCGTGCGGGACGCCGGCTCCGGTCCCGCCCCGGCCGGCACCGCGTCCGCCGCCGTGAAGGAGGGCGGCACGACCGACCGCCAGCGGAGTCCGGACGGCGGGCCTGCCGGCGACGACGACACCGTGGTGATGCCGGCTCTCCGACAGCAGCGTCCGGCCGGCGGGCCGGCGGGCGACGACGACACCGTGGTGATGCCGGCCCTCCGGGCCGACGGACCGGTCCGGGCGCCGGTGGCGCCGGCCGGCGCGGACGGGCTGCCCCGTCGCATCCGGCAGACCAGCCTCGCGCCGCAGTTGCGGACCGGGGGCCCGGCGCCCGCCGGGGCTGGCCGGTCCCGGCCGGGCGGCGGTGTCGGCGGTACGACCGGAGCCGCCGACGGCTCGGACGAGCCGGCACCGCGATCGCCGGAGCAGGTCCGGGCGGTGATGGCAGCGTTGCAGTCCGGTACGGCACGAGGTCGTCGGGATTCCGGTGCGACACCGCCGTCGATCGGAAATCCCGACGTCACAGCCCGGGTCGCCGATCCGGGTGCCACCGATTCGGAAAGGGACGGGTGAGTGGTGCAGACAACGAGGCCGGGTGCGGATCTCAGCTGGCTGCTCGATGATCTCGTGGAGCGGGTGCCACCCGCGCAGCAGGCTGTGGTCCTCTCCGCGGACGGACTGCTGATGGCCGCCTCGGCGGGGTTGGACCGGGAGGCCGCCGAGCACATGGCGGCGATGGCGGCCGGCTTCCAGAGCCTGGCCAAGGGCGCGAGCCGGCACTTCCGGGCCGGGGCGGTCCGGCAGACCGTGGTGGAGATGGAGGATGCCTTCCTCTTCGTGACCGCCGCCGGACAGGGCGCCTGCCTGGCGGTGTTGAGCGGTTCCGCCGCCGACATCGGGGTCATCGCGTACGAGATGGCCATGCTCGTCACCCGGGTGGGTCAGAACCTGAGTGCGCCGTCTCGGGCGCCGGCAGATGCGGACTGACCCGGCGGATCCGGACCACGAGTGGCTGGACGCCGACGCCGGGCCGGTGGTCCGTCCGTACACGGTGACCGGTGGTCGGGTCGAGCCGGCGTCCGGCAGGTTCGACCTGATGGCCTTCGTGGTGGCCGATCCTCCGAGCGATGACGGTACGCAGCCCCCGCAGCCGGAACAGCGGGCCATCATCGCCATGGCGCAGCAGCCGGTGGCGGTCGCCGATCTCGCGGCCGACCTCGACCTGCCGGTGGGCGTGGTCCGTGTCCTGCTCGGCGACATGCTCACCAACGGGCTGATCTCGATGTACGAGCCGCCCGCATCGCGCCAGTTCCCAGACGACGACATTCTCAAGGCGGTGGTCAATGGACTCCGGGCTCTCTGACCGGACGGCGACGGGCCGGCGGATCCCGCTCGCGCTGAAGATTCTCATCGCGGGCGGTTTCGGGGTCGGCAAGACCACGCTGGTCGGCGCGGTGAGTGAGATCCGGCCGCTGCAGACCGAGGAGGTGCTGACCGATGCCGGGGTCGGCACCGACGACCTCTCCGGTGTGGAGGGTAAGCGGACCACCACGGTCGCGATGGATTTCGGTCGGATCACCATCAACGAGGAGCTCCAGGTCTACCTGTTCGGCACCCCGGGGCAGGACCGTTTCTGGTTCCTCTGGGACGAGCTGGCGTACGGGGCGCTGGGTGCGGTGGTCCTCGCCGACACCCGTCGACTCGCCGACTGCTTCCCGTCCGTGGACTACTTCGAACGTCGGGGCATTCCGTTCGTGGTCGGGGTGAACTGCTTCGACGGCGCCAAGCGGTACAGCGTCGAGGCGGTACGCAACGCGTTGGACCTGGATCCGGCGGTGCCGATCCTGCTCTGCGACGCCCGTAGCCGGCAGTCCGGGAAGACGGTGTTGATCGCCCTGGTGGAGCACGTCGCCCAGCGTCGCGGGGATCCGGTCCCGGCCGGCTGATCCGTGCACCGCCGCCCGCCACCGTGGTCGGGCGGCGGTGCCGACCCCGGCTCCGGGGCGGGCGGGTGCCGGATCAGCCGGTGACGACCAGGACGTCCAGTCGGCGGGGGCCGTGCACGCCCTCGACCCGGTCGAGTTCGATGTCGCTGGTGGCCGACGGCCCGGAGACCATGGTGAGTGGTCGGGTCGGGTCCGCGAGCCGGGCGAGCGCCGCCGGCAGCCCGTCGGCGACCTGGTCGGCCCGGACCACGCAGAGATGGTGGTCGGGGACCAGGCTCAGCAGCCGACGGCCCTGGTCCGGGCCCCCGTCCAGGACCAAGGTCCCGGTCTGCGCGATCGCCACCGCACAGCCGGTGACCACGGCCAACCCCGGTGTGTCCAGGTCGGCCACGGTGAGCGGCTCCGGCTCGCCGTCGCGCCGGACCCGTCCCGGGTACGCCGAGAGCCAGTTCTCCGGCACCCCCGCCGGTACGGCGACGGTGGGAACGGGGCCCAGCAGGTCGGCCAACGTCTCGGGGACCTCGTGCCGTCCGCAGAGTCGTACCGTGGCCCGGTAGTCGACGAGTCGGTCGACGAGCAGGTCGAGCAGCTTCCCGTCCGGCGTCGGGTCGTCCGGGGTGGCGGGCCGGTAGGCGCGGGGGACCAACACCGGTGTGGTCGGTCGGGCGGCCCGGATCCGGGCCAGCACCTCGTCGCGGGCCGAGCCGCCGTCGACGGGACGGGAGGCGGTCGCGCCGCCGCCGGTCACCTCGGGTGCCGTCACGGCTCTCCTCCCGGTTCCGCGCCGCTGTCCCGGCGATCCTGCCCGGCGTCCCGGGTGGTCCCGGCGGCCTGCCGGTCCCGACCGGCCCACCAGTCCCGGAAGGTCTCGGCGGCCGGCAGCGGCGCGTCCCGGCTCGCCGTCCAGGCCGACAGCGGCCACGGCAGTCGACGTACGCCCCGTCGGCCGGTCGCGAGTCGCAGCGGGGCCGAACCCCGCCGGGCGGTCCGCAGCGCCGCCGAGTACCGTCGCCGGTCCCGCATCACCCAGGACATCGCCCGCATCGCGGTCCGTTCCGCCGAGGGGCGGCCGCGCCGGGCGTCCACTCCCCGCTGACGCAGGTGGACCAGCACCTCGGGGATGTCGATCCGGACCGGGCAGGCGTCGAAGCAGGCGCCGCAGAGCGTCGAGGCGTACGGCAGGCTCCGGTTCGCGCCGGCGTCCGGGCCGGTCATCTGGGGGGAGAGGATGGCGCCGATCGGACCCGGGTAGACCGAGCCGTACGCGTGTCCGCCGACCCGCTCGTAGACCGGGCAGACGTTCAGGCAGGCCGAGCAGCGGATGCAGCGCAGTGCCTGTCGTCCGACCGGGTCGGCGAGGGTGGCGGTACGCCCGTTGTCGACCAGCACGATGTGCATGGTCTGCGGGCCGTCTCCCGGGGTGACCCCGGTCCACGTCGAGGTGTACGGGTTCATCCGCTCGCCGGTGGAGGAGCGCGGCAGCAACTGCAGGAAGACCTCCAGGTCCCGGAAGGTCGGCAGCAGTTTCTCCACCCCGACCACCGAGATCAGGGTCTCCGGGAGGGTGAGGCACATCCGGCCGTTGCCCTCGGACTCGACGACCACCAGGGTGCCGGTCTCGGCGATGGCGAAGTTGGCTCCGGAGACGGCGACCCGGGCGCTGAGGAACTTGGCCCGCAGGTGTCGGCGGGCCGCCTCGGCGAGCGCGGCCGGCTCGTCGGTGAGAGTGGCGAGGTCCACCCCGGGCATCCGCCGGGCGAAGATCTCCCGAATCTGCTGACGGTTGTAGTGGATCGCCGGTACCAGGATGTGTGACGGGGTGTCGTCGGCGAGCTGCACGATCAGTTCGGCGAGGTCGGTCTCCACCGCCGCGATCCCGGCGTCGGCGAGTGCCTCGTTGAGCCCGATCTCCTGGGTGGCCATCGATTTGATCTTGACGACCTCGGTGCTGCCGGTGGCCCGGACCAGGTCGGTGACCAGGGCATTGGCCTCCTCGGCGTCCCGCGCCCAGTGCACGGTCGCACCGGCGGCGGTGGCCGCCGCCTCGAACTGTTCCAGCAGTTCCGGCAGGCGGACCAGGACGTCGTCCTTGATGGCGGCGCCGGCCGCCCGCAGGTCGGCCCAGTCGGGAACCTCGCCGACCACCCGCAGCCGCTTGTCCCGGATGGTGTGGGTGGCCCGGCGCAGGTTGGCCCGTAGCTGGGTGTCGGCGAGTTCGCGTCGGGCCGCGGTCGGGAACGGCAGCGGCGCGACGATGTTTCCGGTACCGGTCGGGGTGCCGCTCCCGCTCCCGCTGTCGGGGACGGTGGGCGGACGGTTGCCGCCGGTCGGATCGCCGGCGCTCACCGCGGCACCTCCGGACCGGCCAGGATCTCCGCGTAGTGGATGGCCCGTACCGGTGTGCCGCCGTCCGCCGTCCGTTCCCGGCGGGACAGCCCACCGCCGATGTGCGCCAGGCACGAGTTGTCGGCGGCGGCGACGTACGCCGCGCCGGTGTCGCAGATCGCCCCGCACTTGTCGGCGAGCATCGCGGCCGAGACGTCGGCGTTCTTCATCGCGAAGGTGCCGCCGAAGCCGCAGCACTCCTCGGCGCCGGGGAGTTCGACCAGTTCCAGGTCGCGTACCGCGCGCAGCAGCCGTAGCGGGCGGTCGTCCAGCCGGAGCATCCGCAGCCCGTGGCAGGTCGGGTGGTAGGTGACCCGGTGCGGGAAGGAGGCGCCGAGGTCGGTCTCGCCGAGCACGTCGACCAGCAGTTCGGAGAGCTCGTGGACCCGTGGGGCGAGGTCGGCGACCGCCGCCGCCAGGGTCGGCTCCCCGGCCGCCAGTCGCGGGTACGACTCCCGGACCATCGCCACGCACGAGCCGGAGGGCGCGACGACCGCGTCGTACCCGGCGAAGGTATCGACGAAGCCGCGCACCAGGGGCAACGCCTCGGCGCGGTAGCCGCTGTTGGCGTGCATCTGCCCGCAGCAGCTCTGTGCGGTCGGGAACTCGACGGTGTGACCGAGCCGTTCCAGGATCCGTACGACGGCCCGACCGGTGGCCGGGAACATCAGGTCGTTGACGCAGGTGACGAAGAGGGCTATCCGCACCCGGAGCCCCCACGGGTGACGGCGGTGGTGGTCCTGAGCAGCCCGTTCATGATCAAAGATCCTATCGGCTCGCCGGATGGCGGCAAAGATTCGGACGCCCGGCCAACTGGCCGAACCTGGCCAACGCCTCTGGTTTGATCGTGCGGTGGAGCCCGACCGCGGGCCGGAAACGGAGCGAGGATGTCCGACGAGACGAGCGGAATCGTCCATATCGGCTGTTACACGGCGGAGAGCGGGGGGCAGGGTACCGGCATCGTCGCCGCCCGGCGGGACCCGGTGAGCGGTGCGCTCGACCTGCTCGGGGTGGTCGCGACCACACCCTCGCCGTCGTTCCTGGCCCGGCATCCCCGGCTGCCCGTGCTCTACGCGGTCAACGAGTTGACCGAGGGCACGGTGAGTGCGTGGACCGTCCACGACGACGGCTCGCTCAGCCCGCTCGGTGTCCGGTCCACGGGTGGGGACAGCCCCTGCCACCTGGCCACCGACGCGGCCGGCGAGTACCTGTACGTGGCGAACTACGGCAGCGGCAGTCTCTCGGTGCACCCGTTGGACGCGGCCGGCGCGCCGGGGGAGCGCACCGACCTGGTCCGGCACGCCGGCCACGGTGCCGTACCGGACCGGCAGGAGGGGCCGCACGCGCACATGGTCTCGCCCGATCCGAGCGGTACGTCGTTGTACGCGGTCGACCTCGGCACCGACTCGGTGTACCGCTACCGCCGGGACGACACCGGTCGGCTGCGCGAAACCGGTCGTACCGCGACCCGCCCCGGCACCGGACCCCGGCACCTGGCCCGGCATCCGGACGGCCGACGGTGTTACCTCGCCGGTGAACTGGACGCCTCGGTGACGGCGTACGACCGGCACGGCGCCGACGGCCTGACCGAGCGGGGTCGGGTCGCGGCCAGTGGTCGGTCCGGTCCGGTGCAGTCCTCGGAGATCAGGGTCGGGCCGGACGGTCGCTTCCTCTACCTGGCGAACCGGGGCGTCGGCACGGTTGCCGTGTTCGCCCTGGACGGTGACCTGCCGCGGTACGTCACGGAGGTGGAGACGACCGGGGACTGGCCTCGGCACATCACGGTGCTCGGTGGGCATCTCTACGTGTCGGAGGAACGGTCCGGGGCGGTGGTGGTCCTGCCGGTCGATCCGACCACCGGCGTACCGGGGCCGGCCATCAGCCGGGTGGCGGTGGCGAGTCCGACCTGCCTGCTCGGGAGTTGACCGGGGCGGGTACCCGAGGCCAACCGGCTCGGGTGACCGGTCCGGGCGGGGAGACGGCCTTAAATCTCGAATAAAAAATCCTGAGGTCAAATGGCTGGTGAAGGCCGGAAAGCGCCGCTGACGCCCTGCTTACTGGACAGTAAGAGATCGGTCAACTACCCAAAGTGAATTTTGTTGGCGGCGAGTTTGCCAGACGGCTAACAATCCGCTACCCGCCCCTGGCATGAACATCAAGAAATCCGCAAGATGGTCAGGTGCCTGGCCGCCATCGCAGACGTGGGATTATCAGTGGGTTCGGCGCCATCGCGGCAGCGATGGCGCTCGCCCTTGTTGTGGTCGGAGGATGGTTCGGTTATCAGCGGTTCACCGGACCGGACTGCGCGGGTGAGGTGAAGCTCGCGGTCGCCGCGGCACCCGAGATCGCGCCGGCCGTGCAGGCGACCGCCGCGGACTGGATGGCCGGCGGCGCGGCTGTCGGTGAGACCTGCGTGGTCGTCGAGGTCACCGCGAGCGAACCGGTCGACGTCGCGGCCGCCATCGCAGGCCAGCACGGCGTCTCGTTGAACGGCATCGGGCAGGCGAGCGGCAACGCCGTCCTGCCGACCGTCTGGGTGCCGGACTCCTCGACCTGGCTGCTGCGCCTGCGTCAGCAGGCCCCGGGTTTCGAGCCGGAGAACGGCGCCTCGCTGGCGCGCAGCCCGGTCGTCCTGGCGATGCCGGAGCCGGTCGCGTCCACCGTCGGCTGGCCGCAGAAGAAGCTCGGCTGGTCCGACCTGTTGAAGACGATCACCACCGGAACACGCCTGCGGACCGGCATCGTCGAGCCGAGCCGGGATGCGGCCGGCCTCTCCGGGCTGCTCTCGCTGGCCGCCGCCGCGCAGGCGGCGGGTGCCAAGGGCGGTACCGCGGAGGCGCAGCGGGTGACCACCGGAGCACTCCGGACCCTGGCCACCGGCCGGGCGACCGTCCAGCAGGAGCTGATCGCCCGGTTCCCCCGGTCCACCGACGCCGCCGCCGTCGCCTCCGGCCTCGGCGCCGCACCCCTCTCCGAACAGGACGTCATCGCCTACAACACCAGGAAGCCGCCGGTGCCGCTCGCCGCGCTCTACCTGGACCCCGCGCCGCTCTCGCTCGACTATCCGTACGCGGTGATGCCCGGCACCGAGCCGGCCAAGGTCGACGCCGCGACGCAGTTCTTCGCGGCCCTCGGTACCGGAACCTTCCGCGACCGCCTGGCCGACCAGGGACTGCGCGGCGCGGACGGCCTCTTCGGCGACGGGTTCGCGACCCCGCGCGGCGCGCCGAGCCCGGCGGGCACCGATCCCACCCCGACCCCCGGGGCGAACCCCGGCGGTACGGCGGCCGGGGGCTCGGCGGCGGTGATCGAGCGCACCCTGTCCAGTTGGTCGGTCGCCACCCAGTCGGGCCGGATGCTCGCCATCATCGACGTCTCCGGCTCGATGCTCAACGAGGTCCCCACCGCCGGCAACGCCAGCCGGATGAAGGTGACCCTGGAGGCGGCCCGGCGCGGACTGGGGCTGTTCGACGACTCCTGGGCACTCGGGCTCTGGAGCTTCTCCACCGAACTCTCCGGCGGTCGCGACTACCGGGAACTGGTGCCGATCGGGCCGCTCTCCAGCCAGCGGAGCAGGCTGGAACGTGAACTCGCCGGCCTGCGGCCCAAGCAGAACGGCAACACCGGCCTGTTCGACACGATGCTTGCCGCGTACAAGACCGTTCAGGAGGACTGGGAACCGGGCCGGGTCAACTCGGTGGTGATGCTCACCGACGGCAAGAACGAGGACGCCGACGGCATCAGCGAGTCGGCGCTGGTCAACCAGCTGAAGCGGATCGCCGACCCGGACCGGCCGGTGCAGGTCGTGATCATCGGTATCGGCAACGAGGTCAAGCGCTCCGAGCTGGAGTCGATCACGAAGACCACCGGTGGCGGGGTTTTCGTGACCGAGGACCCGGCGAAGATCGGCGACATCTTCCTCCAGGCGATCGCGCTGCGTCCGTCCGGCGCGCCCCGCTGAACCGGCGCCGGTGGGGCGGGCCCGGCCCGCCCCACCGGCCGGAGCCCTCCAACAGGTCACCGGCCGCCAGCGCAAACAAGTGACAGTAATTTGTCGGAAGCTCTCCGTAGTGCCCCCGGTACGCGAAGATGTCGAAGTGCCCCGGGCCGCTCGCTAGGAGAGCCAGCGGCCGATCGGGTTGCCCCCTGGGAGCGAGGGAGGGCCGGTGACGTCGGCGACACTGCTGAGCCCTGCCACGATGCCTCCGGAATCCACTCCGGGGGCATCCGCACGATCCCCCCGGGAGCGGCAACGAAGCTACCTCCGGGCCATCCTGGTCCTCGACACCGTCATCCTGGTCCTGGCCGTGCTCGGCGGCTACTTCGCCCGGTTCGGCGGCGACGAGGCGCGCGGCTCCGACATCCCGTACGTGATCGTCGGCCCCGGGCTGGTCCTCGCCTGGCTCGTCTCCCTCAGGGCACTGCGCTGCTACGACCACCGGGTGCTCGGCTACGGCGCCGACGAGTACCGCCGGGTCACCTCGGCCAGCCTCCGGCTCGCCGGCGGGATCGCGATCGCCGGCTACATCGCCGACGTCGGCGTGTCCCGGGGCTTCCTCGGCATCTCGTTCGCGGTCGGCACGGTCGCCCTGGTGGCGGCCCGGTTCGCGGCCCGCAAACACCTGCACCGGGCCAGGGCCCGGGGTGAGGGCTGGGCCCGCCGGGTCCTGGTCGTCGGCGACACGGCACACGTCCTGGAACTGGTCCACACGCTGCGGCGCGAACCGTACGCCGGCTACCAGGTGGTCGGAGCCTGCATCCCGGACGCGCTGCTCGCCCCGGTGCCGCAGCGGCTCGGCGACGTACCGGTGCTCGGGTCGTTCCGGGCGATCGTGGACGCGGCGACGACGATCAACGCCGACACGGTCGCGGTGACCGCCTGCACCGAACTGACCGCCACCCGGCTACGCCGGCTCGGCTGGCAACTGGAGGGCACCGGCATCGACCTGGTGCTGGCGCCGGCGCTTACCGACGTCGCCGGCCCCCGGATCCACACCCAGCCGGTCGCCGGCCTGCCGCTGATCCACGTCGAGGCGCCCGAGTTCCGGGGCGCCCGCAAACTCGTGAAGGGATTCGTCGACCGCGCCCTGGCGCTCACCGCGCTCTCCGTCGCGCTGCCGCTGCTCGCCCTCATCGCGCTCGCGATCAGGTTCGACAGCCGGGGGCCGGTGATCTTCCGGCAGGTCCGGGTGGGGCGGGGCGGCCGGGAGTTCGGCGTCTACAAGTTCCGGACCATGGTGGTGAACGCCGACGCGCTGCTCGCCGAACTGGCCGCGAAGAACGAGACCGACGGGCTGCTGTTCAAGATGCGCGACGATCCCCGGGTCACCCGGGTCGGTCGCCTGCTGCGCAAGTGGTCCTTCGACGAACTGCCCCAGCTCGCCAACGTGCTGCTCGGGCAGATGAGCCTGGTCGGGCCGCGTCCGCCGCTGCCCTCCGAGGTGGCCCGCTACGACGGCGACGTGGCCCGCCGGCTGCTGGTGAAGCCGGGCATGACCGGGCTCTGGCAGGTCAGCGGCCGGTCGGATCTGAGCTGGGAGGACGGTATCCGGCTGGACCTCTACTACGTGGAGAACTGGTCACTCGCCGCCGACCTCACCATCCTCTGGAAGACCTTCGGCGCGGTGGTCCGCAGCCGGGGCGCGTACTGAGCCGACGCCGGTCCGGACCCTCCGGGCCGGACTCAGGCCGGACCTGTTGGGCGGGTGGTCAGGCCGGACCCGTCCAGTCCAGGCAGACCGCCACCGCGTCGTCGACCAGGTCACTGCCGACGAACGCCCGCAGGTCGCCGAGGAGCGAGCGGACCGCCTCCAACGGAGCCAGCGACCGGGTCCGTCGCGCCGACCGGTGCAGCGCGGTCTCGCCGTACCGGGCGGAGCGGGACGTGGCGTTGAAGACCCCGTCGCTGACGATCAGGAGCCGGTCGCCGGGGAGCAGGTCGAACCGTTGCGACTGGTAGATGGTGCCGTCGAACATGCCGAGCGGGAACTGGTCGTCCAGCGGCTCGTCGTGTACCTCTTCGTCGCGGACCAGCAGCAGTCGGGGCGAGCCGGCGTCCACCGCCGTTACCTGACCGGTGGCGAGGTCCAGTTCCAGCAACAGCGCCGAAAGGTGCTGCACCCCCTGGTGGTAGGAGTAGATCGCCTGGTCGGCCAGGGCCGCCTGGTCGGCGAGTTCGAGACCGGCCCGGCGGGCGTTGCGCAGCGCGTTGGTGCCGAGACAGGTCAGCATCGCGGCGCCCACCCCCTCGCCCATGCCGTTGACCGTCGACAGCCACAGCCGTCGGGTGTCGTCCGCCCAGTCGAAGCTGTCGCCACGTACCGCGTACGCCGGTTCGAGTTGGCCGGCGAGACTGAACGAGGGACGGATCCGACTGCGCCCCGGCAGCAGTTCCCACTGCATCTCCGCGGCCAGGGTCAGCTGGCGGGCCCGGGCACCCGCCGCGTACCGGTCGGTTCCGGCCCGGACCGCGACCAGTTCGTGGGCCAGCGCACCGGCCGCCTCCGCCAGCTCCGCCCGGCGGTCCGGGTCCGCCGGACCCGGGCTCAGCCGGAGTACGCCGATCCGCTCGCCGCGTACCGTCACCGGCAGGTACAGCGTCCCGTCCTGCACCACCTCGGACTGGTGGTCGAAACACCGCCAGCCGGGGGTACCGGCGCCCCGTACCGGGTCGCCGCCGGTGAGCGGCAGCAGGGCGGAGAGCCGGTAGTCGACCTGGAGCAGGGTCGTCTCGACGACGGCGTACTCCTTGGCCAGTTCGTCGGCGAGATGCTCCACCACAAGATCGGCGGGGGCGTTGGCCAGGCAGCGCCGGATCCCGGTCAGCCGGTCGCTCATCGCAGTGCCGCCGATCGACCGGTCGCGGGGGGTCCGGACCCGCGTACCGGCCGGGTCGCGGCGGTGTCCGGGCGCACCCGTGCGGCGACCTGCGGGGCGGCGGTAGTGTCGGGGCCACCATGAATCATTCCGGTGGTCCGGACGGACCGGATCCGAGCTTCGTCACGGCGGTCGACACCGCCGCGTCGGCGCTGCTCTCGGTCTGGGACGCCGCCCGGGAGCAGACGACCGGGCGCCTCTCCACCTCGCAGCTGCGCGCGCTGATGGTGGTCGAGCAGTTCGACGGGCTCAACCTGCGCGGGTTGGCCGGCGAGCTGAACATGCTGCTCTCCTCGGCGAGCCGGCTCTGTGACCGGTTGGTCGCCGCCGGCCTGCTCGAACGGGAACCGGGCCGGGCCGACCGCCGGGAGATCTCGCTGCACCTGACCACCGTCGGTCAGCGTCTGCTCGACGAGGTGCGCGCCGACCGTCGGGCCAGGCTCGCCGCCACCCTCGCCGGGGTGAGCCCGGCCGGTCGGCAGGCCCTGCTGCGCGGACTCGTCGAGTTCGAGCGCGCTCTCCGGGCGGAGGCCGAGGAGACCGAGCGCTCGGCCTGAGTGGCCGGCGGCCCGCCCCGGGACGCGCCCGGACCGATGGTCGCGGCCGCTCCCCGTCACCCGTACGGCGGGTTGTCGAGCTGTGCGCATCGGCGCTGGCACTCCTGTCGACGACAATGGTTGCTTCCTGGGATAGTTGCCCGCCGGCAACAATAGCGAGCCGGATTCCGGGCCGGTGACCGGGAACGGTCACCGGGCGGCGGCGCGTCGGCAACCGGGCGCGTCGTCGCCCTCGGACATAGGCTTCCCGCGCCCCGGGTCGCCGACACCTCCCGGCCGGCCGTCGAATCCCGGCAGCGGGTTACCGGTCGGGTCGGGCCAGCCAGCGGGCCGGCTGCTCCAGCACCGCCCGGACCACCGAGCCGGCCGCCCCGAGCACGGCCGCCTCGCCGCCGAGCAGGGCCGCCCGTACCGTCACCGGTGACCAGGCGGCGGTGAGCACCCGGCGACGGATCGCCGCCTCGACCGGCGGGGCCAACCAGCGGGCGAGCGGGGCGTAGATGCCGCCGAGCACCACGGTGTCCACGTCGAGCAGATTGATCACTCCGGCGACCGCGACGCCGAGCGCGTCGGCGGCCCCGGCGAGGGCCTGACAGGCCGCCGGATCGGCCCGCTCGGCCGCCTCCACCAGCCGGGCGACGGGTGCCCCGGTCAGTTCGGCACCGCCCAGGATGGCCTCCTGGCCGGCGTACTGTTCGAGGCAACCGCGACCGCCGCAGCGGCACGGACGCCCCTGTGGATGTACGGGGACGTGGCCGAGTTCGCCGCTCCAGCCCCGGGCACCCCGGAACAGCGTGTTGTGCAGCACGATCCCGGCGCCGATGCCCACCTCGCCCGAGATGTAGATGAAGTTCCCGGAGTCGGCGGCGGACGAGGCGTGCAGTTCGCCGAGCGCGGCGAGGTTGGCCTCGTTGTCGACGGTCAGGCCCCGACCGGCGAGCACCGGATGTCCACCGAGCAGGGCCGGTACGTCCACGTCCCGCCAGCCGAGGTTCGGCGCGAGCCGGACCACCCCGGCCGCGGTGACCAGCCCCGGTACGGCGAGCGCCGTGCCGGCGAGCAGCAGGTCCTGCCGGTCCGCGGCGGCGGCCGCCTCGGTGACCAGGTCGGCGACCAGGGCCAGGGTCTCGGCGGGTGACACCGGTCGCAGGTCCGTCCGGCGGACCGCCCGGTGCCGTACCGCACCGGTCAGGTCGACCAGGCAGGCGGCGAGGTAGTCGACGTTGACCTCCAGTCCGAGGCCGGCCGGGCCGTGACCGGCCAGGGTCAGCCCGAGCGCGGGGCGACCCGCGCCGGACCGGGGGGCCGGATCCACCTCGGTGAGCAGCCGACCGGTGATCAGATCGTCGACCAGGGTGGAGACGGTGGCCCGGGTCAGCCCGGTGGTGGCGGCGAGCGCGGCCCGGGACGGCGGGCTGGACGCGCTGGCGATGTGCCGGAGCACCAGCGCGAGATTGTGCTCGCGCAGGCTGGCCTGGCGGACGGCGGTGGCCGCCGCCGCGCCGACCGGCGTCGTGGTGGGTCGCGGCACGGTATTGACAATGCCATACCCCGGTAAAATAATTCAACCGATAAACAAATCGGCCGGGTTGCCGGCATGTCAACCCGGGATGTTCTCAGCGTCGAGTCCCTCTCCTGGAGGTCCCCCATGGCAGTCCGACCCACCCCTGCCGACAAGTTCTCCTTCGGCCTCTGGACCGTCGGCTGGACCGCGCGCGACCCGTTCGGTGAGGCCACCCGGGACGCCCTCGACCCGGTCGAGGCGGTCAACCGGCTCGCCGAGCTGGGTGCGTACGGGATCACCTTCCACGACGACGACCTGATCCCGTTCGGCTCCGACGACACCACCCGCGACCAGCACATCGCCCGGTTCCGCAAGGCGCTGGAGGAGACCGGTCTGGTCGTACCGATGGTCACCACCAACCTCTTCACCCACCCGGTCTTCAAGGACGGCGGCTTCACCAGCAACGACCGTGACGTCCGGCGGTACGCGCTGCGCAAGGTGCTCCGCAACATCGACCTGGCCGCCGAACTCGGCGCGCACACCTTCGTGATGTGGGGCGGCCGGGAAGGCGCCGAGTACGACGTCGCCAAGGACATCCGGGCCGCGCTCGACCGCTACCGCGAGGCGGTCAACCTGCTCGCCCAGTACGTCATCGACCGGGGCTACAACCTGAAGTTCGCCATCGAGCCGAAGCCGAACGAGCCCCGGGGCGACATCCTGCTGCCGACCGTCGGCCACGCGCTCGCGTTCATCAACGAGCTGGACCACCCCGAGCTGGTCGGCCTCAACCCGGAGGTCGGGCACGAGCAGATGGCCGGGCTCAACTACATGCACGGCATCGCCCAGGCCCTCTGGGCCGGCAAGCTGTTCCACCTCGACCTGAACGGCCAGCGCGGCATCAAGTACGACCAGGACCTCGTCTTCGGGCACGGTGACCTGCTCAACGCCTTCGCCCTGGTCGACCTGCTGGAGAACGGCGGTCCGCAGGGCGGTCCGGCGTACACCGGCCCCCGGCACTTCGACTACAAGCCGTCCCGGACCGAGGACTACACCGGTGTCTGGGCCTCGGCCGAGGCGAACATGCGGACGTACCTGCTGCTCAAGGAGCGGGCGGCGGCGTTCCGGGCCGACCCGGAGGTGCAGGAGGCGCTGGCCGCCAGCAAGGTCTCCGAGCTGTCGACCCCGACGCTCAACGAGGGCGAGACCTACACCGACCTGCTCGCCGACCGGAGCGCGTTCGAGGAGCTGGACGTGGACGCGGTGGCGGCGCGCGGCTTCGGCTTCGTCCGGCTGAACCAGCTGGCGGTGGAGCACCTGCTCGGCGCCCGCTGAGCGGGTCTGGGTGTGGTTGGGGGCCGACCCTGAGCTGGTCCTGCCGAGGCCCGTGGGTTCGGCCCGACCCGTGGAGACGCTGTTTCGATCGCCCGCTTGGAATGTCCGAAGGAGACCGGGAAGATGACGTTGGTGGCCGGGGTCGACTCGTCGACCCAGTCGTGCAAGGTGGTGATCCGGGACGCCGAGACCGGGGCGCTGGTCCGCAGCGGCCGGGCGGCACATCCCGACGGTACGGAGGTCGACCCGGCCGCCTGGTGGAGCGCCCTGCAGGAGGCGATCGCCCAGGCCGGCGGGCTGGACGACGTCGCGGCACTTTCCGTCGGCGGGCAGCAGCACGGCATGGTCTGCCTCGACGAGGCGGGCGAGGTGGTCCGGCCGGCGCTGCTCTGGAACGACACCCGGTCGGCGGGGGCGGCGGCCGAACTGGTCGACGAACTCGGCGGCGGTGAGGTCGGCGGACAGGCCTGGGCCGACGCGGTCGGCAGCGTGCCGGTGGCCAGCTTCACCGTCACCAAGCTGCGCTGGCTGGCCCGGCACGAGCCGGCCAACGCGGCCCGGGTGGCGGCGGTCTGCCTGCCACATGACTGGTTGACCTGGCGGCTGGGCGGGGCCGCCGGGCTCGACGCGCTGCGCACCGACCGGGGGGACGCCAGCGGCACCGGGTACTGGTCGCCGGCGACCGGGGAGTACCGGCTTGACCTGCTGGAGCGGGCGTTCGGGCGTACCGTCGCGGTGCCCACCGTGCTCGGGCCGGCCGACGTGGCCGGCAGGCTGCCCAACGGCGCGCCGCTCGGGCCGGGGACCGGCGACAACGCGGCGGCCGCGCTCGGCGTCGGCGCGCTCCCGGGTGACGTGGTGGTCTCCATCGGTACGTCGGGGACCGTGTTCAGCGTGGCGGACGGCCCGGCGGCCGACCCGTCCGGGACGGTGGCCGGTTTCGCCGACGCGACCGGCCGCTTCCTGCCGCTGGTCTGCACCCTGAACGCGGCCCGGGTGCTGGACGCGGCGGCGGCGATGCTCGGGGTGAGCCTGGACGACCTGGCGAAGCTCGCGTTGTCCGCCCCGGCCGGGGCGGACGGCCTGGTGATGGTCCCCTACCTGGAGGGGGAACGGACCCCGAACCGTCCACTCGCGACCGGCGCGGTGCACGGGCTGACCCTGCGGACCTCCACGCCGGCGCACCTCGCCCGGGCGGCGGTCGAGGGCATGCTCTGCGCGCTCGCCGACGGCCTGGATGCGATGCTGGCGCACGGCGCGACCGCGAACCGGATCATCCTGGTCGGCGGCGGTGCCCGCTCCGAGGCGGTACGCCGGATCGCGCCCGAGGTCTTCGGCTGCCCGGTGCTGGTCCCCGAGCCGGGGGAGTACGTCGCCGACGGCGCCGCCCGGCAGGCCGCCTGGGTGCTGGCGGGCGGGGAACAGCCGCCCACCTGGTCCGCCGGCCGGTCCCAGGAGTACGCCGGTGCGGGCGTACCGCAGATCCGGGAGCAGTACGCCGCGGCGCGGGGCCTGGTCCTCGACCGCCCTGCGGCTCGGTAGCGCCGCCGGTTCCATCGATTGCACAACTTCGGGGAAGTAGTGGCTTCTGCTCCGGCTGAGGCCACTACTTCCCTGAAACAGCACGATCTGGCGCTAAGTGCCCCTCGTCGTTAATTCGTCGGGGGTTACGCGGCCGTGGGGAGTGTTCCGTGGCTGGCGAGGCGTTTGAGTAGGGAATCGAGGTCTTTCTTGGTGTATCGCCAGTTGAACGGTCGGGCGCCGAGGTTGTAGTGCTCCTGGAACGCGACGAGCCGGTCTGCGACATCGTCCAGGTCGTAGAAGTCGTTTGGGGTGACGACCTTGCGCTGCACGATCGAGAAGTAGATCTCTATCTGGTTCAACCAGCTGGCGTGGATCGGCAGGTGGACCAGCCTGGCGGTGGGCCACGTGTCGCTCAGCCGGTCGATGGACGCCTGCCCGCGGTGGGAGGAGCCGTTGTCCACGATCCAGAACACCCGCTCTGCTGAGGCGTAGGGTTCGCTGGTCATGACCTGCTCGACCAGCCGGGCGAACGGCGCCAGCCCGGTCGAGGGCTCGCAGCGGCTGAACACCTTGCCGTGGTGCACGTCCAACGCTGCCAGATAGGCCAGGGCGCCGCCGCGTTCGTACTCGTGCTCCACGCGCATCAGCCTCGACCGGCCAGGTGGCAGGGTCGGGTGGCAGCGGCAGCGGGCCTGGACCGAGGTCTTCTCATCCGCGCTGATCACATGGTCACCCTCCCCGAGGGGGTGCCCGTCCCACCTGCGTGCGTACAGGTCCAGCACGGTACTGGCCTTGGCGGCGAAGTCAGGGTCCCGAGGGAAGATCCACGACCGGTGCCGCCAGGGTTTGATCGCATCAGCGGCCAGCCAGCGGGCCACCGTCGCCGCCGAGATGTCCTCCACCACGCCGGCGGCTACCGCCTCGCCTGCCAGATCGTCGGCGCTCCACCGCGACAGCGGCACCCCACGCTCGGCCGGCAACTCACACGCGAGGGCTTTGACCTGCGCAGCCTGTACATCGGTGAACCGGCGCGGCCGGCCAGAACGCGGCGCGTCCGCCAACCCATCGAGACGCCGCCGCAAGAACCGGACCCGCCACTTACGCACCGTGTCCACGTGCACCCGCTGACCGGCAGCGATCGCGGTGTTGCTGGCGCCTTCGGCGGCGGCGAGGACGATCCGGGCCCGCACGACGAGGCGGTACGAGGTCGTGGGTCGGCGAGCCAACCCTTGCAGACTGGCACGCTCATCGGCGCGCAAAACAATCGAGTAGGGGCTTGACGGGGACATCGGCATGTTCTGCCACCCGCACCGCCACCGTGCCGAACCGACACGCCGCAGCAATCGTGGGACACGATAACCCCGTGGCCAAGCCTCCACCCGAGTCGACCAGGACCAGCCTGCGTCAACGGCTGAGCGCGCACGCCCGCACACACTGGCCGGACCTGACCGCCGTAGCCGTACGCTATCGCGGCGTCTTCGCCTACATCGACGGACAACTGACCGACGGCACCACGCTGCCGCTGTGCCGACTCCGCTACTGCGGTTCCGCCAGCAGGTGGGGCTTCGCGATCTACCTGGCCAGCCGCGGCAGCTACCAGGACTCGGTTCTACCCAGCGGACTGCACGCCGGCGATCCGGAAGAAGCCCTCGACTGCGCCTGCGGCCTCTACCTCAACGACCCCACCGCCTGACACGATCCCTGACGAATTAACGACGAGGGGCGCTTAGCCTGTTGTAAGGCTCAGGCCCAAGCTGATCGGGCCTACCTGCGAGAGCCGCTGCCTGCGCTCCCCTACGACCCTGTCCTTCCCTCGTCGAGGGCGCGGCGGCCAGCGGCCGGCGTAGGCCCGGTGGAGCGGACCGGGGTGTCCAGAACTCTGCCAACAGCTTCGCGGACCGCGCGCCTTCGAGCAATTCTTGGGCGTGTTCACTGTCAACGCCACGGCTCTTCGGGGTTGCCGGTTCGCCGATTGTGGTGGTCCAACAGCCTGGACAGCAGCTCGGTCAACCGCTGTCGCTCCTCGGGTGAAAGCGGAGCCAGCAGTTCGTCCTGGGTTTCGGCCAGCCGCTTCTCCAGTCGCCGCAGCTGCCGCTTGCCTGCGGCGGTCAGCGAGACGATGTTGCGCCGCCGATCGGAGGGGTCCGAGGCGCGCTCGACCAGTTTGCGATCGGCGAGCTCGTTGATCGTCGCGACCATGTCGCTGAGGTGGATGCCGCTACGGCGGCCCAGCGCGGCCTGGCTGGCCGGGCCGAACTGCTCCAGCGTCGCCAGCAGGCGGTAGTGGTAGCCGCGGGTGCCGACGGACGAGAACCCCTCGGCCACCAGGTGGTGCGCATGGCTGGCAGTCTGGGTGAGCAGCCAGCTGGGCAGGCTCTCCCAGGTGGCGGGCGTCTTCTCGGGTGGATTCTCCATGTGACAAGTCTAACGAATCGTTGGGAGCCCTAACGATTGCGGTATCGTTTAGTCAGCAAACGTTAGCTGTTCGAACGTTCGGGCGCTGAAGAAACCCCCTGGAGTCAAGACCATGATCAAACCGTTCCGCATCGACATCCCCCAGACCGACCTCGACGACCTGACCGACCGGCTCTCCCGCACCCGTTGGCCCAACGAGGTCGCCGACGCCCGGTGGGACTACGGCTTCCCGCTGGCGCGGCTCAAGGAACTGGCCGAATACTGGCGCACCGGCTACGACTGGCGCGAGCACGAGGCCAAGCTCAACGAGCTTCCACACTTCACCACCGAGGTCGACGGCCAGAACATCCACTTCGTCCACGTCCGGTCATCCAAACCGGACGCGCTCGCGCTCATCCTCACCCACGGCTGGCCCGGTTCGTTCCTGGAGTTCCTCGACGTGATCGAACCGCTGTCCCGCGACTTCCACCTGGTGATTCCGTCAATCCCGGGATTCGGCTTCTCCGGGCCGACCCACGAACGCGGCTGGGATGTCGCCCGGATCGCGCGGGCCTGGGCTGAACTGATGCGCCGCCTCGGGTACGAGCGCTATGGCGCGCAGGGCGGTGACTTCGGCTCGGGTATCTCAACGGCGCTCGGCGGGGTGGCACCCGAGCAGGTCGTCGGCGTGCACATCAACTACCTGCCGACCCGGCCGGTCCCGGACGCCAACATTGAACTGTCCGAAACGGATGAAGCCCGGCTGGACAAGGTCAGGCAGCTGATGGCGAACCGTCCGCCGTACCAGGCTCTGCAGGCCACCACCCCGCAAACCATCGGCTACGCGCTGACCGACTCGCCGGTCGGCCAGCTGGTCTGGATCGCCGAGCGCTTCGCACAGTGGACGGACCCTCGCTCGCCGATCAGTGACGAGCGGATGCTCACCAACATCTCGCTGTACTGGCTGACCGCCACCGCAGCTTCCTCGCCGCGGCTGCTCCGCGAGGGTCTGGGGCGGATCGAGCCGTGCCGGGTACCGGTTGGCGTGGCGGTGCTCCCGCACGACATCACACAGTCGGTGCGACCACTGGCCGAGCGGCTGTACGACATCAGGCACTGGTCGGAGTTCGACCGCGGCGGCCACTTCGCCGCGATGGAGGTACCGGAGCTGCTCGCCGAGGACATCCGGGACTTCTTCCTAACCCAAGACAAGTGACACGAACGTTAGCAAGTCGAACTACTTGAGGAGGCCATCATGACCAGCACCGAAACCCTGATCCACGCACTCGCCGACCGCGCCGAACTTGCCGACCTGGTCGCCCGCCACAGCTTGTGGATCGACGAGGGCCGCTACGGCGAGACCGACCGGCTCTTCACCGGGGATGTCGTCGTCAAGTCCCCACGCGGGGAGGCCCGCGGCATCGAGGCGCTCATCGAACTCGTGCGCTCGGGCCACGACACGTACGTCCGCACCCTGCACAGCAAGTCCAACCTTGTCATCGAGGTCGACGGCGAGACCGCCAAGGTGCGGGCCCACGACATCGCCGTGTTCGTCATCGACGACAAGACCGAGGCCATCGCGGCCGGGTTCCACCACTACGGGGCGCGCCGCACCGAGCACGGCTGGCGCTTCGACCACCTCGTCGTCACCCCGGTCGCACTGACCGAAGCCCTCGACCGGGCCCTCTAAAAGACACTGTTGGTCGCGGATTCCTGGGGTACCCCAGGAATC
>NZ_JBDPMH010000051.1:0-36904 GCF_039871735.1 Plantactinospora sp. B24E8 | reverse complement strand
GGGGGGGGGGGGGGGGGGGGCCCCCCGCCGGTTCCGCTTCTCCGCCGTACGGGCCAGCGGGCCCGGCCTCAGCGCGCGATCTCGGTGACCCGCGACTCGCGGACCACGGTCACCCGGATCTGCCCCGGATAGGTCAGCTCCTCCTCGATCTGCTTCGCCACGTCCCGGGCCAGCACCGCCGCGCCGATCTCGTCGACGTCGTCCGGCTTCACCATCACCCGGATCTCCCGGCCGGCCTGCATCGCGAAGACCTTCTCCACCCCCGACTTGCCGCCGGCGATCTCCTCGATCCGCTCCAGCCGCTTGACGTACGCCTCCAGGCTCTCCCGCCGGGCACCCGGCCGGCCGCCCGAGCAGGCGTCCGAGGCCTGGGTCAGCACCGCCTCGACGGTCTGCGGCTGCACCTCGTTGTGGTGCGCCTCGATGGCGTGCACGACCTCCTCGGCCTCGCCGTACTTGCGGGCCAGGTCGGCGCCGATCAGGGCGTGGCTCCCCTCCACCTCGTGGGTGAGCGCCTTGCCGATGTCGTGCAGGAACGCCGACCGCTTGATGATCGGCACGTCCAGGCGGAGTTCGGCGGCCATGATCCCGGCGATGTGCGCCGTCTCCACCAGGTGCTTGAGCACGTTCTGCCCGTACGACGTCCGGTAGCGCAACCGGCCGAGCAGGGTCACCAGCTCCGGATGCATCTCGGTGATCCCGACCTCGACCAGGGCATCCTCGGCCGCCCGTTGGCAGAGCCGTTCCACCTCGTGTTTCGCGGTCTCGAAGACCTCCTCGATCCGGTGCGGGTGGATCCGGCCGTCGAGCACCAGTTTCTCCAGGGTCAGCCGGCCGATCTCCCGGCGTACCGGGTCGAAGCAGGAGAGCAGCACCGCCTCCGGGGTGTCGTCGATGATCAGGTTGACCCCGGTCACCGACTCGAAGGCCCGGATGTTGCGGCCCTCCCGGCCGATGATCCGGCCCTTCATCTCGTCGCCGGGCAGGTGCAGCACACTGACCACGCTCTCCGCGGTCTGCTCGCTCGCCACCCGTTGGATCGCGTCCACCACGATGTGCCGGGCCCGCTGTTCGGCGGTGCCCCGGGCGTCCGCCTCGATGTCCCGGACCAGGATCGCCGCCTCCCGCTTGGCCTGGCCCTCGATCGCCTCGACCAGTTCGAGCCGGGCGGCGTCGGCGGTCAGGCCGGCGATCCGTTCGAGTTCCCGTCTGCGCTGCTCCTCGGCCTCGACCAGCGCCGCCTCGCGGGCCGCCAGGGCCGCCTCCCGGGCGGTCAGGTCCGCCGCGGCCGCGGTCAGCCGACGCTCCCGTTCGGCGAGCCGGTCGACCTCCTCGGCGTGCAGACGCTCCCGCTCGTCCATCCGCTGAGCCCGCCGCTCGACCTCAGCGGCCTGCTCCCGGGTGGTGGAGGCGAGCAGCGAGATCTCCCGCTCACCGCTGCGCCGGGCGGCGGCCCGGACCTGCTCCGCGTCCGCCTCGGCCTGCCGGTGGGCCCGGTCCAGCACGGTGTCCGCCTCGGCCCGGGCGGCGTCGAGCACCCGCTGGGCCTCCGCCCGGGCGGCGCTCGCCTCGGCCTTCGCGGCGGCGGCCTCGGCCCGGGCCGAGGCGGCGGCCGACTTGGCCACGTCGACACTCGAGGACGCCTCGTCCGCGGCGTTGCGCAACGCCGCCAGGGACTGCTCCTGCCGGTCCTTCTCGGCGACGTACGCGGGGTCGTCGGGCAGCGGGGCCGTGGCGACCGCGCCGAGCCGCCGCAGTGCCCGGGCGCCGAGCGCGACGGCGCCCAGGACCAGTCCGGTCAGCAGGATGATCGCGGCCAGCAGGGCCCACTCCAGGCCGCTCATGGTGTCGCCTCACCGCGCTCGAGACTCCACCGGGCCGGCACGCCGACCGCCGCCGGCACACTGACCGCCAGCTGCTCACCCGTTGGCCGCTCGACCGCCGGTCGGGGCGCCGCTACGGCGGAATGCCCGTGACGCCTCGGCATGCCGTGTCTGGTTCTGCTTCGATCCGTGGCCCGCTCCGTCATGGCCGCCTCCCCTTTGCCGTCCGGCGCCGGAGGGGCTGCACCTGTGGGTGAGGCGCGCGCCCTACGGCTGTCACGACGCCCGACCGAGGCGGCTGGCCGAGGGTACGGCCACTCGGCAGTGCCCATGGGGACACTGCCGACGACCGGAGTGTGGTGCCACGGTTACCGGACCGGCCCGCCCGGTAACGTGTATCTGGCCGGCAGAACCGGCCGAAGTGATGCCGTACTGTTACGCGATCTATGTTGTGCGCTTAGCCTGCGATGGTCGGGAAAACTCGTCTAAGGCGAGGCTAGGTCGCGATGGGGCATTCGGTCAAGAAACTCATGATCCGACAGGTCCCCTGACGCAGGGCAGTTGCACGCTCACCCCGCGCCAAGGAGGTCACGGGCATAATGGGGCGAGTCAGGAATCCGACTTCTCCGGTGGGCATGATTCTGACCGTGGAGCCAGCCTCGACGGAAGCGCTCCCAGAGTACCCGCCACGGCGATAGCGGGACCGGCCCGGACCGGCCGGTCGGCTCAGCTTCCGGCCGGCTTGGCTGCGGCCGGGTCCGGCTCGACGAGTAGCCGGGCGTAGTTGGCCACCGAACGCTGGTACTGCGTCAGATGGGGCGCCAGCGCGGTGAGCGCCAGCGAAGTCGCCTCCCGGGCACGTCCGGCGTCCATCAGGGCCAGGGCCAGAAAGGCGCGTACGGCGTCGTCCCGATGGTCCGAACCGGCCGCCAACTCCGCGGTGAGCAGGCTGATGCTCTGCTCCGGCCGGCCGAGGTTACGCACCGAACTGGCCAACTGGATCACCGCCGCCCGACGGCGTTCCCCGGCCAGCCCGGCGGCCAGCGCCTCCTCGTACAACGGCACGGCGAGATCCGGGCGGTCCGTCGCGTCGAAGGCCGACGCCCGCTCGTACGTCCCGACCGGGCTACCCTCCGGCAGTTCGGCCACCAGCTGGTCGATCAACGCCCGGAACTCCGTCTCGGTCCGCTGGTCGAAGGACTCCCAGGTCTCGGCCAGCCGGCGTGCCCAGTCCGCCTCATCCATCGGGCGACCCTAACCGATGCCCGGGCGCCGATGATCACGAGCCGTCCGGGCCGGACCGACCAGACCGGGCCGCCGCCCGCCGGTGCCGACCGGCGGCACCTGGTGGCGGCGGGTCCCCCTACCTGTCGATTTCCGCCTCGGCCTCGGCGAGCGCGTCCGCGTCGATCTGGTCGGCGAACTCGGCCGCCTCGGCGTCCCGCTCGGCCAGCGCCTCCTTGACCGCCCGGATCGCCACCCCCGGCGGATAGCCCTTCCGGGCCAGCATGCCGACGAGCCGCCGGAAGACCGCGTCGGGAGCGCCGGTGACAGTCCGCAGCTTGCGGTCGACCAACGCCCGGGCGGTCTCGGCCTCGGTCGTCTCGTCCAGCTCGCCGAGCGCCTCGGTCGCCGTCTCGGCGTCCACCCCCCGCTGGCGCAGCTCGTTGGCGAGCGCCCGCCGGGCCAACCCCCGACCCTGGTGTCGGCTGCTGACCCAGGCCCGGGCGAACGCGGCGTCGTCGATGATGCCGACCTCGTCGTACCGGTCCAGCACCTGGTCGCTGACCTCCGGGGAGATGCCCTTGCGGGTCAGCGCGGTCGCCAGCTCCGCCCGGGTCCGTGGTCGTACGGCGAGTTGCCGCAGGCAGATCTCCCGGGCCCGCTCGGCCTCGTCAACCGGGCGGGACGACTCAGCCCGCTCGACCGAGCCGCCGTCCTCGTCCCGGGGCTGGCCGTCGGCCGGCTCGCCGCGCCGGGACTGTCCCCAGGCTCCAGCGCGACTCCGGCGGGGTCGTCCCACCCCACCACCGTCCGTACGGGCCGGAGCCGCGTCCCAGCCCCGGCCCGTACGGGCACCACGTCGTCCCACCATGGGTTGTCGACTCAGCCGACGACTCAGAAGTCCACCGGCGGCAGCTCCGGCCCGCCGGCAGCATCGACGCCGGCCATCCCGACACCGAGCTTCTCCAGGATCTTCTTCTCGATCTCGGCTGCCACGTCCGGGTTCTCCCGCAGGAACTCGCGGGCCTTCTCCTTGCCCTGGCCGAGCTGGTCGCCGTCGTAGGTGTACCAGGCACCAGACTTGCGGATGATCGACTGCTCCACGCCGACGTCGATCAGCGAGCCCTCCCGGGAGATGCCCTTGCCGTACATGATGTCGAACTCGGCCTGCTTGAACGGGGCCGCGACCTTGTTCTTCACGACCTTGACCCGGGTCCGGTTACCGACCACGTCGGTGCCGTCCTTGAGGCTCTCGATGCGTCGCACGTCGAGCCGGACCGAGGCGTAGAACTTCAGCGCCCGACCACCCGTGGTCGTCTCGGGGCTACCGAACATGACGCCGATCTTTTCCCGGAGCTGGTTGATGAAGATCGCCGTGGTGCCGGTGTTGTTGAGCACACCGGTGATCTTCCGCAGTGCCTGGCTCATCAACCGGGCCTGGAGGCCGACGTGGCTGTCGCCCATCTCGCCCTCGATCTCGGCCCGCGGCACCAGCGCGGCGACCGAGTCGATCACGATGATGTCCAGCGCGCCGGACCGGACGAGCATGTCGGCGATCTCCAGCGCCTGCTCACCGGTGTCGGGCTGGGCGACCAGCATCGCGTCGGTGTCGACGCCGAGGGCCTTCGCGTACTCCGGGTCGAGCGCGTGCTCGGCGTCGATGAACGCGGCGATGCCGCCGGCCCGCTGGGCGTTGGCGACCGCGTGCAGCGCCACCGTCGTCTTACCGCTGCTCTCCGGCCCGTAGATCTCGACGACCCGGCCGCGCGGAAGACCACCCACGCCGAGCGCCACGTCGAGCGCGATCGAACCGGTCGGAATCACGGCCGTCTGGATGACCGGCTTCTCCCCCAGCCGCATCACCGAGCCCTTGCCGAACTGCTTGTCGATCTGAGCGAGAGCTAGGTCGAGTGCCTTCTCCCGGTCAGGTCCTGCCGCCATGGTCGCCACCCCTGCCTTCGCCGGCGTCTTCGCTGCACTTTTCGTCACGCGCACACGCTAGGCGCTCGGTCCGACAGAAAACAGCCGGCTGGCCGCGGCCTGTGGACGGGCGCCCCGCTGTGGACAATAGCCGAACAGGTGTACGACTCCACGCACGACACGCAAAAATACCCTAAGCACTTACGTGATCACTCACTGAAGCGGAGTTCAGCGTAGTCGGGCCGGCACCCGGTCGGGGTACGCCGCGCAGACCGCCCGCCAGACCACCACCGTCTCCTCGCCGGCGTCGAGCGCCTCCCGGACCGTCCGGCCCCCCAACTGGGGCAGCACCTGGTCGGCGGCGAGACTGCCGGCGTACGCCGGACCGAACGTCTGCTCCAGACGCGCCCAGAAGTCTGTCAGCCGCACCCCGACACTCCCCTTCCCCACCGGGATCTCCACACCGGTCACGCCGCCGACATCGACGGCGGGGCCGGAACCGTCCACAACGCTAGCGCCAGCAGCGGCACCACGGCGACCGCGGCCAACAGGTTCAACACCGGGTAACCCGCCGTCTGGATGACAAACCCGCTCAACGCCCCGGCGAGCGCGCCGGCCAGCCCCATGGTCAGGTCCGACAGTCCCTGGACGGCGGGCCGAACCTCGGCCGGCACCGACTCCGAAAGCAGGGTCGAGCCGGCCACCATGGTGCCCGACCAGCCGAGGCCGAGCAGCGCGAGCCCGATCGACACCCGTACCGTGTCGTGCCCGGCCGTGCCGGCGACCGCGCAGGCGGCGAGCAGCGTACCGGTCCCTCCGATGATCACGGCCCGCCGGCCGACCCGGTCGGTGAGCCAGCCGACCACCGGGGCGAACGCGAACATGCCGGCGATGTGCAGGCTGAGCACGACGCCGACGATCCGCAGCACGTCGGCGTCGGAGTGCCACTCGCCGAGATGCACCGGGGTCATCGTCATCACCCCGACCATCACCAGGTGGCCCACCGCGACCGCGGCGACACCGAGCCGGGCCACCGGGCGGGCACGCAGCAGTCGTACCGCCGCACGCAGCCCGTCGCCGCGACCGGCCGGCGGCGTCCCGGCCGGACCGACACCGGCGGCGCCGGGCGCCGACCCCGGCCCGGCGGCGGCGAGGCGTCGCGCGGTCAGCAGCGGGTCCGGCCGCAACAGCACCAGGAGTACGCCGGCGGCGAGCACGAAGGCGAGCACGCTGACCACGAACGGGCCGGCCAGCGGGGGCAGGCCGGTCCAGCCGAGCGCGTCGTCGGCCGGTGCCGCCAGGTTGGGCGCGGTCACCGCACCGATCGTGGTGACCCAGATGACCAGTGACAGTTGTCGCCCCCGTCGGGTCGGCTCGGCCAGGTCGACGGCGGTGTACCGGGCCTGGAGGTTGGCGGTCGTGCCGCCGCCGAAGAGCAGTGCGCCGGCGAAGAGCAGCGGCACCCAGCCGGTCGCGGCCGCGACCACGATCAGGGTTCCGCCGACCGCTCCGACCAGGTACGCGGTCACCAGTCCGGGCCGCCGGCCGCCGCTGCGCATGATCCGGGTCACCGGTACGGCGAGCAGGGCGCCCCCGACCACCGCGGCGCTCTGCACGAGGCCGGAGACGGCGGTGCCGCCGAGCCGGGCGGCGAGCAGTACACCGACGGACATTCCGATGGTCATGCCGACCCCGCCGATCACCTGGGTGACGCAGAGCAGCGACAACGTCCGGCGCTGGATCCGGGCCACCGTGCCGGGCTCCGGCCCGACGGTCCCGCCGCCGGCTCCACCGGCGTCCGGTCCGACCGCCGTGGTCCGCGCGTCCGTTGCCATCTCCGCTCCCCCGCTCCCCGGTTGGGAAGGGGCCCTTCCTCGACAAAAAGCGATAAGAAGGGGCCCTTCCTTACCGGCGTACGGTACGACGGAAGGATGGACACGGTCACCGTCCGGCTCACCGACGGTCCCGCCGACGGCAGGCTGCTGGAGCTGCCGGCCGATCCGGACGGGTTGCCGCCGGCGCGCTGGGTGCTGGTCGACGAGCGGCCGTCCGGGCCGGGGGCCGAGCACCTGTACACGCGTGGGTCACGGCCGGACGACGACGGTCGCTGGCCGATGCGCTGGGTCCGGACCGACCTGGTCGGGATGACGGAGTGACCGGGCGTTCGTGGTCTCAGGCCAGCGCGCCGGCCACCACCTTCAGGTCGGCGACGAGTCCGGCGTACGCGGTGTCCCGGTCGTCGGCGCGGAGCACCGCGGACGGGTGGATGGTGGCGACCAGCCGGGTCTGTGCCACCGACGCCTGCTGACCGGTCGGTCCGACCGGCACCTGGGCGAAGTCCTGCGGCCGTTGCGCGGACTCCGGCCAGGGCAGCACCACACCCCGGGAGCGGGTGACCCGGAACGAGGGCCCGAGCAACGCCTTCGCGGCGGTCGCGCCGAGCACCACGACAACCTCCGGACGCAGTCGGGCGAACTCGGCGACCAGCCAGGGCCGGCAGGCCACGATGTGCGTCCCGTCGGGTGTCTTGTGGATGCGTCGCGTGCCGCGCGACTCGAAGCGGAAGTGCTTCACCGCGTTCGTGATGTACAGCTGGGTCGGGTCGATCCCGGCCTCGTCGACGGCCCGGCGCAACAGGTGTCCGGCCGGTCCGACAAAAGGCAGTCCCTGCCGGTCCTCCACGTCGCCGGGCTGTTCGCCGACGAAGACCACCCGGGCGCGTTCGTCTCCCCGCCCGAAGACGGTCTGGGTGGCGTCGCGGTGCAGTTCGCAGCCGCGGCAGCCGCCGGAGGCGGTGCGCAGGTCCGCCAGGGTCCTCGCGTTCGACGGGATGAATTCCTGGGCCCCGGGGGCGGTCTCGGTTTCCGACATGCCGCAGGTTCTACCCCATACCTCCGACGTCACGCACTCAGGGTCGTCGGTGTGGCGGGGGCGGCGGCCCGGGCCACCGCGTCGGCCAGCGGAACGATGTCGGCGGCCGTCAGCGGGCTGACCGTGATCCGGATGCCGGGGGCGCTGCCGAGCCGGAAGAGGGCGCCGGGGGCGACGACGTACCCGGCGTCGCGCAGTCCGGCGACGGTCCGGGTCTCGTCGGGGACCGGCACCCAGACGTTGATCCCGGTACGCCCGTACGCGGTCAGCCCGCGTTCGGTGAGCGCGGTACGCAGCGCGGTGACCCGCCCGGCGTACCCGTCGCGGGCCCGGTCGATCCGGTCGGCCACCCGTGGGTCCCGCCAGAGCGTGAGGGTGAGCCGCTGCAGCACGGTGGAGACCCAGCCGGCGCCGACCCGCAGCCGCCCGGCGACCCGGGCGACGGTCGCCTCGTCCCCGGCGAGGATGGCGAGCCGCAGGTCCGGCCCGTACGGCTTGCTCGCCGACCGGACGAACGCCCAGTTGGCGGTCGCCGCGGCGAGCGGGTGCAGCGGTTCGACGGAGAGTTCGGCGGCGTGGTCGTCCTCGATGAGTAGGACGTCGGGGTGTCCGGCCAGCACCTCGCGCAGCCGCGCCGCCCGGTCGGCGGTGACCGCGGCCCCGGTCGGGTTGTGGGCCCGGCTAGTGACGATGACCGCCCGGGCACCGGCGGCGAGGGCCGCCCGCAGGCCGGTCGGGGTCGGCCCGTCGTCGTCGACCGGCATCGGCACGATCCGCAGCCCGAGCGCGGCGACCAGGTCGATCAGGTTGGCCCAGCCGGGGTCCTCGACCGCGACCGCGTCACCGGGGCTCAGGTTGGAGACGAGCAGCCGTTCGATGCCGTCGGAGGCGCCGCCGGTGACGGTGACGGCGTCGGCCGGTACGCCGTCGGCGGTCAGCCGGTCCCGGGCCGCGTCGACCAGTTCGGGCAGCACGCCGCCGCGTTCGTAGCCGGTCGGTTCGCCGGTCTCGGCGGCGAGCTTCGCCAGGTGCGGGCCGAGCGGCGGCAGCAGTCGCTGGTCGGCCCCGCCGACGGAGAGGTCGAGGGCGCCGGGCGGGGCGGGCAGCCGCAGGTCGGCCCGGCGTCCGCCGACCGGCGGTTCGGGGCGGACACGGGTGCCGTTGCGGCCTGCGGTCTCCACCACACCGCGTTGGCGGAGCACCTGGTACGCCTTGGCGACGGTGCCCGGGCTGACGCCGAGTTCCGTGGCGAGGGCCCGGACGGCGGGGAGCAGGGTGCCGGCGGGCAGGGCGTTGGTGCGTACCCCGCTCTCCACGCTGGCGGAAATCTCGGCTGCCGTCGTACCGGCGATCTGATAATGTGCTGCCACAGTTCTGAGATTGTACTAGAACAAATTACCTGGAGCAAGGAGGTCGCGCGGATGGACAGCTCGACGGCGACGTACGAACAGACCGGTCGGACCACCGCGAGCCGGGACCGGGGCCGGATCAGCTACCAGCGGACCGCCGCCCACGACCTGCTCGACGAGGCCCACCACTGCCACCTCGGGTTCACCGTGGACGGTGAACCCCGGCTGCTGCCCACCCTGCACGTCCGGGTCGGCGAAACGCTCTACCTGCACGGCTCCACCGGAAGCCGCCCGCTGCTCGCCGCCCGGGGCGCGGCCGGCCTGCCGGTCTGCGTCGCGGTCACCTCGCTCGACGGCCTGGTCTACGGCCGCTCACAGTTCCACCACAGCGCCAACTACCGGTCCGTCATCGCGCACGGCACCGCCCACCTGGTCACCGACGAGGCGGAGAAGCGGGCCGCGATGACCGCCCTGGTGGAGAAGGTCGGCCGGGGCCGGGCCGCCGACAGCCGGCCGCCGACCCGCAGGGAACTCGCCGAGACCGCGGTGCTCGCCCTGCCGCTGCGCGAGGTCTCGGTCCGAACCCGCACCGGCGGCGTCGTCGACGAACCGGCGGACCACGCCCTGCCGCACTGGGCCGGGGTACTGCCGCTGCGTCTGGTCGCCGGACGGCCCGAGCCGGACGCCGGAGTCACCGCGCCGCTGCCCGAGTACCTACGGAGCACCCCCTCGCCCTGGCACGTCCCGGTGTCGATGGCCGGCGACCACGTCCGGCTCGAACCCCTCGCCGAGTCCCACGCGGACGGGCTCTGGGCGGCCACCCGGGACCTGGAGGTCTGGTCGTTCCTGAGCGTGCCGGCGCCGACCGGCCCGGCGGACCTCGCCGGCATCGTCCGGGACGCCCTGGACGCGGCCTGGCGGGGTGAGCGGGTGCCGTGGGTGATCCGGGACGCCGACACCGGCGAGGTCGCCGGCACCACCTCGTACTACGAGATCAACCCCGTCCACCGGGCGGTCGCGATCGGACACACCTTCCTCGGCCGCCGCTGGTGGCGTACCGGGGCGAACACCGAGGCGAAACTACTGCTGCTGGGCCGGGCCTTCGACGAGTTGGGGGCGGAACGGGTGGTCTGGCACACCGACATCCGCAACGTCCGGTCCCAGCGGGCCATCGAACGGCTCGGCGCGACCCGGGAGGCGGTGCTGCGCCGGCACCGGCTGCGCGCCGACGGCACCTGGCGGGACACCGTGCAGTACGCGATGTTCGCCGACGAGTGGCCGGAAGCACAGGCTGAGCTGCGGAAAAAACTTCGTCCAGGGACACCCGTGGGGTGATGATGTCCGGCGTGCTGGGAATCACCGACATCTGGACGTACGTGCTGGGCACCGTCGCCATCATCCTGCTGCCCGGACCGAACTCGCTCTTTGTGCTCAGCACCGCCGCCCGGACCGGGGTACGCGCCGGCTACCGGGCCGCCGCCGGGGTCTTCCTCGGCGACGCGGTCCTGATGCTGCTCTCCGCCGCCGGGGTGGCGTCGCTGCTGACCGCGTACCCACCGGTCTTCCTCGTGATCAAGTACGCCGGCGCGGCGTACCTCGGTTATCTCGGGCTGACCATGCTGCGCGGCGCGTGGCGGCGCTGGCGTGCCCGCAACGCCCCGGCGCCGTCACGGCAGGCCGACACCGCACGTCAGACCGACACCGCGCGCCCGGCCGGGGTGGTCGACCGCCCGTTCCGACGCGCGGTGGTGATCAGCCTGCTCAACCCGAAGGCGATCCTCTTCTTCATCTCGTTCTTCATCCAGTTCGTCAACCCGGACTACCGCTACCCGGCGCTGTCGTTCCTGCTGCTCGGACTGATCGCCCAGGTGGTCAGCGCGCTGTACCTGACCACGCTGATCTTCACCGGCACCTTCCTGGCCGCCCAGTTCCGCGCCCGGCGGCGACTCGCCGCCGGGGTCACCACCGGGATCGGCGCCCTCTTCCTCGGCTTCGGTTTCAAGCTGGCCACCGCCAGCATCGGCTGAGCCCCGCCCGGACCCGGCCGAACGCACTCAGGTTCCGCTGCCGCCGCCACACACTCAGGTTCCGCTGCCGCCGCCACCGCCGATGCCGCCCTCACCACCCGAGGTCTCCCGCAGGCCCCGGCCCGAGTCGGTGCCGCCCGGTCCCGACGAGCCCGCCGGGCCCTGCGGTTCCGGGGCGGACGGTGAACTGTCCGGAGTGTCGGTGCCGGACGGGCCGGGATGAGCCTCCGGCCGGTCTGGCGGACGGACCGGGGCCGCCGGCCGGGGCGCGGCCCGCACCGGGTAACCGGCGGCGCCCGCACCGGTAGCGGCGTGCCGCGCCACCGCGTACCGGATCCAGCCGTCCACCACGGTGAGCCAGTCGAGGTCGGCCGCACCGGCGTGCTCGACCCGGAACCGGCTGATGCTGGCGTGGCCGACACCGGCGAGCGCCACCCGGCGGTCGAGCGTGAAGATCACCTCGACCTGGTACGGGTCGGCGAAGAAGGTCACCTCCAGCTCGCTGAACGCACCGCCGTACAACGGCGCGGCCCAGAAGCCGATCCGTTGGTGGAACGGCAGCCGCTGGTCGACCCCGGGCAGCCGGCCGGCGAGCAGCCCGACCTGACGGAGCTGGAAGCCGAGGTCGGCCAGGGTGCTGAGCACCCCCTCCTGGGCCGGCAGCGGGTGTACGTACACCGGGCGCAGGTCGCCACGGTCGAGCAACCGGCTGACCGCCGCCTCGGCCCGCAACCCCACCCGCAGGTTCAGGTAGAGATGTCCGTTGATCACCGTCACCGGGGTCTCCCACGGGATCGGCACCCGGACGTCCAGCGTGCGGCGCTCGTCGGCGGCGAGCACAAACGTGCCGCTGAGGTACACCCGGTGGAACTCCGTCAGCACGTACTCGGTGGAACCGTCGGCCGGCTCGACCCGGGCGACCAGGCCCAGGGCGAGCTGCTCGACGGTGGCCGCGGAGCGGCCGGCGATGAGGGTGACCCGGCCCGGCAGGGTCAGCCCCGGCCGGGTGCTCGGATTCGTCAACGCGGTCCGCACGGTCAATCCCGCGCCGGGCAGGAACCTCCCGAAACCCACCGGCCGGTCCTTCCCGCCCCGCCGGACCGGAAACCCGCACCAGGTGCGGGTTTCCGGTCCGACCCGGCTCCGGGCCGGGGCGGATCAGCGCAGCCGGCGGCCCCGGGGCACCGGGTCGGTCTCGTCGTCGAACTCCCCGATGACCTCCTCGAGCAGGTCCTCCAGGGCCACGAAGCCGACCGGCCGGCCGGTCTCGACGTTGTCGCTGACCAGCGCGAGTTGCGCCTGGTCGGCACGCATCGCGGCGACCGCCTCGGTCACCGTCGCGGTCGCCGGCAGGATGAACGGCACGCTCATCAGCTCCCGGGCCGTCGCCTCCCGGCCGGCGGTGGTGACCCGGACCGCCTCGCGGACGTGCACCACCCCGGCCACCTCGCCGGGACGGTCGAGTACGGCCAACCGGGACCGCCCGCTGGTCCGGCACACCTGCTCGATCCGGTCGGCGGTGTCGTCGCCGCGGACCGACACGATCTGGTCCACCGGTTCCATCACCTGCGCCACCGTGGTGGCCTGGAGTTGGAGCATGCTGGTCAGCATCTCGTGCTGGTCGGCGGCGAGCAGCCCGTGCTCCCGCGACTGCTGCAGCAGCATCCGCAGTTCCTCGGGCCCGTGCGCGTGCGCCAACTGGTCCTCGGGGCGTACCCGGGCGAGCCGAAGGGTGAGGTTTGCCAGGCCGTTGAGTCCGGCCAGCACCGGCCGGGCCACCCGGGCGAAGCCCCGGAACGGCAGGGCGAGCAGCAGCGCCGACCGCTCGGGGTCGGTGATCGCCCACGACTTCGGCGCCATCTCCCCGACCACCAGGTGCAGGAAAGTGACGATGGCGAGCGCGAGCAGCAGCGCGATGACGTGACTGGCCGCGGTCGGCAGTCCCACCGCGTGCAGCAACGGGCTGAACAGGTGCTCGATCGCCGGCTCGGCGAGCGCGCCGAGCCCCAGGGTGCAGACGGTGATGCCGAGCTGGGCGCCGGCCAGCATCAGGGTCAGCTCGCGGACCCCGTCCAGCGCCGCCCGGGCGGCCCGGCCGCCGGAGGCGGCGGCCTGTTCCAGCCGGTAGCGCTTGCTCGCCAGCAGGGCGAACTCGGCCGCCACGAAGAACCCGTTGAGTGCCAACAGCACCAGGGAGATCAGAAGTGCCCACGTCGCGCTCATGCCGTCACTCCGCTGCGCTCCGTGCCGTCATGAGCCGCAACCCTGAGCCCACTGATTCGCTCGCTCCGCTCGCTCATGCCAGCACTCGCAGTCGTACGGAGTCGGCCACGTGCCGGTCGACGGCGAGCACCTCGACGTGTGCCCGGGGCAGGGCGTGCTCGGCGTCGCCGTCGCCCTCCGGAGAGAGCCGGATCTCCAGCCGGTCGCCCACCTCGGGCACCCGGCCGAGTTCCCGCATCACCAGCCCGGAGAGGGTGTCGTACTCGGGCGCCTCCGGCAGGGTGATGCCGGTGCTGTCGGCGACCTCGTCGATGCGCCACCGGGCCGGCACCACCCAGGAACCGTCGGCCTGCCGGATCGGCGCCCGTTCCGGCGGGTCGTCCTCGTCCCGGATCGGCCCGACCAGTTCCTCGGCGATGTCCTCCAGGGTGATCACCCCGGCGAACCCCCCGTACTCGTCGACCACGCAGGCGAGCTGACGGTGCCCGGCCCGCAGCCGGTCCAACACCGTCGGCAGCGGCAGTGTCGCCGGCACCAGCAGCGGCGGTACGGCGACCGCCTCGACCGGGGTGTTGGCCCGCTCCGCCGGCGGTACCCCGAGTACGTCCGCGATGCCGACCACGCCGACGACGTCGTCCACCCCCTCGGCACCCCGGACCGGGAAGCGGGAGTGGCCGGTGTCGAGCATCTCGACCAGCTTGCTCAGTGGCTCGTCGGCGCGGACGGTGTACACGTCGACCCGGGGCACCATCGCCTCGGCGGCGGTGAGCTGCCGGAAGTCGAGCCCCCGGTCGAGCAGGGTGGACATCTCGGCGTCGAGCTGCCCCTCCTCGCGCGACTCGGCGATGATCTGCTCCAGGTCCTCGGGGGTCGCCCCGCTGGGCAGCTCCTCGACCGGTTCGATGCCGAGCCGGCGCAGCAGCCGGGTGGCGGCGGCGTCGAAGAGCCGGATCACCGGACCGGCCACCGTGAGGTAGATCAGGGTGGACCGGGCGAGCGCCCGGGCCAGCGGTACGGCCCGGACGATGGCGAGGTTCTTCGGGGCCAGCTCGCCGAAGACCATCTGCACGACGGTGGCGATCACCAGGGCCAGCGCGACCGACAGTGGTGTGCTGACCGCGGCGGAGACCCCCGCCACCCCGAGCAGGTCGGCGAGCCCGTCACCGAGGTACGGCTCGGCGACGTAACCGACGAGCAGAGCGGTGACGGTGATGCCGAGCTGGGCGCCGGAGAGCATGAAGGAGAGCCGTCCGGTGACGGTCAGCGCCCGTTGGGCGGCGACGTCCCCGTCTTCGGCGAGTTGGCGGAGTTTGCCCCGGTCGACGGCGACATAGCCGAATTCCTGGGCGACGAAGTAACCCGTCGCCGCGGTGAGCACGATAATCAGAAGCAGACCGAGTGCGATCAACACGGGTGGCTCAGCGCTCCCCGCTGCCGCGACTGGTGCGATGGGTGCCGGGTCCGACCCGGCTGGCTACAGCTGCCCTCCTGGGCAGTTGAGTCGATCACCCGACCATCGTACCGAACCCTTCCGGCCATCGGTCGGATTACCGACACCGGTCCGCTCGGTAAGGTATGAAATTAAATCTGCTCCTGACATAACGGCGTAGGTGCGAACTGGCGGACGCACGGCTTCGGCTACTGGACGGTGTGCCGGACGGCCGCCAGGGTCAACTACCGCCGGCCCGCCACGGCCACCACCGGCCCGCGCCCGGCCGACACGCCGGTCATCGGCAGCAGCCCGCAGACCATAGCCACCGCGCCGAGCGGCAGCAGGTCCAGGTTCAGGCCGAAGAGGGCGAAGCCGACAACCGTCAGCACCGGACTCCACCAGCGGAGCCGACGCGGCGCGACGGTGGCGACGAGCACGGTCAGCAGGATCACCGAGGCCGGGAAGAAGACCTGGCCGATCAGGTCGAGCGCGCTGACCAGGCCACTGGGCAGGAAGCCGGGAGAGCGCTCGTACCGCAGGAAGAGCTCGTGCATCCCGGCCCGGTCGACCGCCCGCAGCCCGACGATGATGTCGACCACCACGACTCGGACGAACGCGACCAGCCCCACGGCCCCGGCGACCACCGCCACGGTGCCGGCGGCCCGGTACCGTGGCAGGGCGTTTCGCAGCCCGACCAGCACCACGCCGAACAGCCCGAGCGAGATCAGGTACAGCAGGTGGCCGATGGTCCAGGCCGGTCCGGGGCCACGACTGCCGTCGATCCCGTCGATCATCCGGGCCAGACCGTAGCCCAGCAGCAGCACGGGCGCGGCGAGATAGCAGTACTTCACGAGAACTCCTCAGATCCGGTGTGTGAATCCGATTCTCGGGTTCCACGGGACGTCCCGGATCGCCGTGCCGGGTGAACTCCCACCCCGGTCTCCCCCGCACGGGGGAGCCCCGGACCGGGGCCGTGACCAGGGTCGGGTCAGCGCGACCCGACCAACCCCGTCTCGTACGCGACGATGACCGCCTGCACCCGGTCCCGCAGGTGCAGTTTGCTCAACACGTTGCTGACATGGGTCTTCACCGTGTGTTCGCTGACCGTCAGCGCCGCCGCGATCTCCGCGTTGGACAGCCCCCGGCCGAGCAGCCGCAACGTCTCCCGCTCCCGCCCGGTGAGCCCGGCCAGCCGCTCGGCCGACGGGCCCTCCTGCCGGGGGCGGTGCCGGATCAGGTCGGCGATCAACCGGCCGGTCACCGTCGGGGCGAGCAGGGCCGCCCCGGCCGCCACCACCCGTACCGCGTGTACCAGGTCGTCCCGGCGCACGCTCTTGAGCAGGAAGCCGCTCGCGCCGGCGTAGAGCGCGTCGTAGACGTAGTCGTCCCGGTCGAAGGTGGTCAGCATCACCACCCGGGTACGGGTCTCGGCGCAGACGATCCGGGCCGCCTCGATCCCGTCCATGGTCGGCATCCGGACGTCGAGCAGCGCCACCTCGGGCCGGTGCCAGCGGATCCGCTCGACCGCCTCGGCACCGTCGGCCGCCTCGGCCACCACGCTGATGTCCGGTTGCGCGTCAAGGATCGCCGCGAACCCGCTGCGGACAAGTTCCTGGTCGTCGGCGAGGACCACCCGGATCGTCCCGCCCTCCGGCGTGCTCCCCACCGGCACCTCCTCCGTCACCCCGTCGCCTCCCTGCCGGCCACTGCCGGCCATCGGCCACTGCCTGCCGTCCGGCCGCTGCGTCATCGACCGCCGCCGGCCAGCGGCAACCGGGCACGGACCCGGAAACCGGACTGCCCCGGTCCCATCTCGGCGGTGCCGCCACAGGCCGCCGCACGTTGCCGGATCCCGGCCAGCCCGTGCCCGCCCCAACGACCGGGGCCACCGTTCGGCCCGAGTCCACCGTCAACCGCTGCTGCCCGGCCTGCGCCGTCGTCGGTGACGGTGAGGACAAGCTCGTCGTCGGTCCAGTCGAGGCGTACCTCGGCCGAGCTGGCCGCCGCGTGTTTCAGCGTGTTGGTCAACGCCTCCTGGACGATGCGGTAACCGGCGGTCTCGGCACCGACCGGCAGCGGCCGTGCCGTGCCGTGCACGGTCAACCCGACCGGCAGGCCGGTGCCGCGTACCTGGTCCACCAGCGCCGCAATCCCGGCCACCGTCGGCGGCGGCACCCGGACGCCGACGTCCGACGCGGACCTGAGCGCGCCCAGGGTCCGGGACAGCTCCTCCATCGCCGACCGGCCGGCCTCGGCGATCACGTCGAAGGCCCGTTCGGCCCGCCGCGGCTCGGTACGCAGCAGCACCGGTCCCGCCTCGGCCTGCACCACCATCACACTCACCGCGTGCGCGAGCACGTCGTGCATGTCCCCGGCGATCCGGTTCCGCTCCTCGGCCGCGGCCCGGGCGGCGTCCGCCTCCCGTCCGCGTTCCAGCTCCGCCGCCCGCTGCGCCACCGCCACGATCCGGGCCCGGTTCGTCCGGGCCAGCGTGCCGAGCAGGTACGCGGTCAGCGGCAGCAGCATGGTGAACATGAACTCGGCGAGCGTGTTGCGTTTCAGCAGGAAGGACGCGGGCGGAAAGGTGAGCAGGATGACCCAGAGGAAGAGCCGCCGCTGCCACGGTCGACCGCGGTCGGCAATGGTGTAGATCACGACCAGACCGCTGTACTGCAGCATCTGCCCGGGCCGGTGGTGCAGTGAGACCAGCGCGGCGAAGACGTACACCAGCACCGCCACCGTGAACGGGGCCCGCCGTCGCCAGATCAGCGGCAGCACCGTACCCACGTTCAGGACGACGCCGAGCAGGGTCACGTGCCCCGGCGGCGAGGTCAGGAACGGCACCGACAGTGGTACGGCGACCGCGGCGGCCAACGCGCCGTCGACGACGTACGGGTTGGTGTTCCGGAGGCGGTCGACCACCCAGGCCAGCAGCGACGACGGTACGGACATGGACCCAAGTATGGGTGCGGGGGCGGAGTCAGCCTCCCCGCCCCGTACCCGCGTCCCGGTCGGCGAGTTCGTCCGTGATCAGCGACGCGGACTCCAGCCGTCCGCTCCGGTACGCCGCCCGGCCGATCATCTGCGCGGCGAGTGGCGCGGTGGCCAACTGGAACACCCCGATCAGCACCAGGGTGGCCAGGACGGCGCCGCTACGCAGACTCGCCGCCAACGCGCCCAGATTCAGCAGGGCCCCGAGAACCTGCGGTTTTGTCACGGCGTGCATCCGCGAGAGCACGTCCGGAAAGCGGACCAGACCGATCCCGGCGGCCAGGCTGAGCAGCCCGCCGGCGATCAGGCAGCCTGCGGTCACGACGTCCCAGACCGCCGCGCCGGTCACGCCTCCTCCCCGGCGGCGAAGCGGACCAGGGCGACCGTGCCGACGAAGCCCAACATGGCGAGGGCGAGCAGGATCGGCAGCGTGCTGGTGTGACGGTTCAGGGCCGCCTCCGCACCGAGCACCGCGACCAGGATCGACACCAACGCTTCCAGGGCCACCACCCGGTCCAGTGGTCCGGGCCCGCGGACCACCCGGGTCAGGGCCAGCAGCACGGCGGTCGAGAGCAGGACGGAGATGACGACGGCGACGGCGTTCACGGGGTACCTCCCGGTTCGGTGTGGTGGGTGGACGACAGTTGACGCAGCTCCGCGGCGGAGCCGAGCGCACGGACGAGCCGGGTTTCCAGGGCCAGGATCCGGGCCCGGTCCGCCGCCAGGTCGCCATCGACGTCGAAGACGTGCGCGTACAGGGTGCCGCTCTCCCGGTCCACGTCGACGATGAGCGTGCCGGGGACCAGGGACACCAGTTCGGCGGTGAGCGTCAGGTTGAGGTCGGTGCGGACCCGCAGTCGCACCGCGATGATCGCGTTGCGGGGCCAGGGGCCGGGGCGCAGCGCGGCCCAGGCGACCTGGACGCTCGCGACCACCAGTTCGACGACGAACCGGGCGACGAGGTGGGCCAGGGCCAGTGGCCTGACCCGGCCGTCGAAGGTGACCCGGGGTAGCGGGAACACGGCCAGTACGACGACGGCGACCAGCGCCCCGCCGACCAGGTTGCCCCAGGTGAACTCGCCCCACAGCAGACCCCAGGCGACCACCAGCCAGCCGGCGGTGAGCACCTGGTCCCGGGCACGGCGCCAGTTCAGTCGCCCGTCCCCGGCCCGCCCCGGCTCGGACCGTACCGCCCTGGGCCGGTCGCCCCGGTGCCGGTCCGCCCGCCCGGTCACGGTCCGTCCCCGGGCAGGACGGCTTCGACGTACGGCAGGCGGAGACGCAGGTCCTCGGCGGCCTCGACACCGATGTCGAAGATCGGCCCGGCGCCGACGGTCAACCCCAGACCGAGCAGGACCAGGACCGTGGTGGCACCGACCATCAGCGCCGGCAGGCCGGGAGCCGCGTCCGGGTCGGCCAGCCGGGGAGCACGCCAGAACGCCAGGTTCCACGCCCGCGTGGTCGCGTAGAGGGTGAGCAGGCTGGTCAGCGAACCGGCGGCCACCAGCAGCCCGGGTAGCAGTCCGCCGGCGTCCACCCCGGCCCGCAGCAGCCCCAGCTTGCCCAGGAAGCCGGAGAACGGTGGCACGCCGGCCAGGTTCAACGCCGGTACGAAGAACATGATCCCGAGCAGCGGGGCCAGCCGGGCCAGTCCGCCGATCCGGTCCAGGTGGGTGCTGCCGGTCCGCCGCTCCACCAGGCCGACGGCCAGGAAGAGGGTGGTCTGGATGGTGATGTGGTGCACCACGTAGTAGACCGCCCCGGCAAGGCCGGCCACCGAACCCAGCGCGACTCCGAAGAGCAGATAGCCGATGTGGCTGACCAGGGTGAACGACAGCAGTCGCTTGAGGTCGTTCTGGGCGACCGCGCCGAGAATGCCGACCAGCATGGTCAACAGGGCCGCCACCATCAGGAGGCCGTCAGTCCGGCCGTCCGGGAAGAGCAGCGTCTCGCTTCTGATGATCGCGTAGACGCCGACCTTGGTCAGCAGGCCGGCGAAGACCGCGGTGACCGGGGCCGGTGCGGTCGGATAGCTGTCCGGCAACCAGGCGGAGAGTGGAAAGACCGCCGCCTTGATGCCGAAGGCGAGCAGCAGTACGAGCTGCAGCGCCAGCCGGAGATCGTCGGGGAGCGCGTCGAGCCGGCTGGCGAGCTGCGCCATGTTCACCGTTCCGGTGGCCGCGTAGACCAGGCCGACGCCGGTCAGGAAGATCAGCGACGACAGGAGGCTGACCAGGACGTACGTCGTACCAGCCCGGGTGCGTGCCTCGGTGCCGCCGAGGGTCAGCAGCACATAGCTGGCAGCCAGCAGGATCTCGAAGCCGACGAAGAGGTTGAACAGGTCGCCGGCGAGAAAGGCGTTGGTCACGCCGGCGGTCAGCACCAGGAAGGTGGGGTGGTAGATGACCACCGGACTGTGTTGTCCGGGATCCGCCCGACCCTCGCCGACGGAGTAGAGCAGCACGCAGAGGGTCACCGCCACCGAGACCGCCAGCATCAGCGCGGCCAGTTGGTCGGCGACCAGGACGATGCCGACCGGCGACGGCCAGCCCCCGATCCGGACGACCTGCGGGCCGGACCGGTAGGCGTACCAGAGCAACAGCACCGCCACCACGAGGGTGGCGCCCAGGGCGGCGACGCTGATCGTCCGCTGCAGGACGGGACGGCGGACCAGGACGAGGGTGAGCGCCGCCCCCAGCAGTGGAAGGGCCACCGGCAACGGGACCAGGAAGGTCATCGGGGTCCCGCCGTCCCGCCCGGCGGCTGCGGCGGTTCCGTCGCCGGACCGTCGAACCGGCGGGGCGGCGGTTCCGGGTCGACCTGTTCGGGATCAAGACCGCCGAACCCGTCCGGTGCCAGCGGCCCCTCGGTGGTGCTGTCGTCCGGTCCCGAGACCTGATCCCGCTCGGCCCGGCGAACGATCCGACGGTCCTCCGGGTCGTCCCGCACCTCGTCGTGCCCGATCAACTGCCAACTCCGGTACGCCAACGCGAGCAGGAACGCGGTGAGGCCGAGGGTGATCACGATCGCGGTGAGGATCATCGCCTCGGGCAGCGGGTCGGCCATCTCCTCGGCGGGCGTGATGCCGACGATCGGTACCCCACCGGGGTGGCCGGCGAGCAACAGGAGCAGGTTGACCCCGTTGCCGAACAGGATGACGCCGAGCAGCGCCCGGCTGAGGCTGCGTTCCATCAGCAGGATGGCGCCGGTGGCGAAGAGCACGCCGACGACAACCACCAGCACCACGTCCGGCGTCATCCGCGTACCCCGGGGGTCTGCTCTCCGGAGGTGCGCAGTCCGCCACCCGGCGCCTCCTCCACCTCGATCTGGTGGTCCACCTCGGCGCCGAGGCTGCGCAGGATGTCGAGCGCCAGGCCGACCACGACCAGGTACACACCGATGTCGAAGAAGACCGAGGTGACCAGGTGCACGTCGCCGACCAGCGGCAGGTGCACGTCGACCCGGGCGCTCTGCAGCACCTGGCCGCCGAGCGGCAGCGCGAGCAGTCCGGTGCCGATCGCGAACAGCAGACCCGTTCCGAGCACCACACTGGCGTCGACGGGGGCCGCCTGGTCCAGTTCGTGTCGTCCTCCGGCGAGGTAGCGGAGCGCGAGCGCGAGGCCGGCCACCAGCCCTCCGGTGAAACCGCCGCCGGGGCCGTTGTGCCCGGACCAGAGCAGGAAGATGGAGAAGATCACGATGGTGTGGAAGATCAGCCGGACGACAACCTCCAGCACGATCGACCGGCGTCGGATGTGCAGGGTCGATCCGGCCCGCAGCCAGACCCGCTCCGGCCCGGGCGCCGGCAGGTCCGGCCGGCGGGCACGGGACGGGCGCCGGCGGAACTGGAAGATCAGGCTGGCCACTCCGGTGCCAGCGACGACCAGCACCGAGATCTCCCCCAGGGTGTCCCAGGCCCGGATGTCGACCAGGATCACGTTGACCACGTTGCGCCCGTACCCGAAGTCCCGGGCGAGTTGGGGGAAGTTCTCGGAGACCGGCGCGGCCTGCCGGCTGGCCCGGGCGACCAGGACGAGTCCGGCCATCACCGTGCCGACCGCCAGACCGAGTCCGATCCGTCCCCACCGGATGCGGCGCAGCCGCCGGCGGGAGAAATGCGTCGGTAGCCGGCGCAGCACCAACACGAAGATCACGATGGTGACCGTCTCGACCAGGAACTGGGTCAGCGCCACCTCCGGCGCGCCGTGCAGCAGGAAGAGCAGACCGGTGCCGTATCCGGTCAGCCCGACCAGGATCACCGCGGTGAGCCGGCGGCGGGCCCGGACGGCGAGCACCGCCGCCACCACCAGCACCACGCCGACGACCGCCTGGAGCGGGTTCTCCCAGTGCGCGGCCACGTGCGGCCGGACGTCTCCGAACAGCAGTACGCCGCCGGGCCCGACGACCAGGACCAGCAGGATGATGCCGAGATACTGCGGCAGCGAGCCGCGTTGGGTCGCCCCGGTCACCTCGACGGCGAGCCGGTCGAGGACCCGGGCGACGTACTGGTAGGCGGTGTCGCCGTCGAACGGTGCCCGCAGCCGGGCCAGGGCTGGACGAACCGGGCGGAAGAGCACGAAGAGCAGCAGGCCGCCGGCAAGGGCGGTGGCCGACAGGCCGAGCGCCAGCCCCGGGCCGTGCCAGAGCGCCAGGTGGTGGTCGGTGGCCCCGAACACCCCGGGGTACGTGCGAAGCGCCTCGCCGACTCCGCCGGCGAACGGGCCGAGCGCCAGCCCGGCGACGGCCAGCGCGGCGGCCGGCAGCAGCAGGACCGGCTCGACCGGGCGGGTCGGGGTCGGCTCGGCACCGGGTCGGTCGGCGAAGGCGCCCCAGACGAACCGGGCCGTGTAACCGGCGGTCAGCGCCGAACCCGCGACCAGGGCGGCGAGCAACGGCGGGTCGCCGACGAACGCCTCGAAGACCGCCTCCTTGGCGACGAAGCCGAGCAGTGGCGGCACTCCGGCCATCGAGGCGGCGGCGAGCAGCGCGACCGCGCCGACCAGCGGCATCCGCCGCCACAGCCCGGACAGCACGGTCAGGTCCCGGGTGCCGGCCCGTTGGTCGACGATCCCGACCACGAGGAAGAGTGTGGCCTTGAACAGGGCGTGCGCCAGCAGCAGTGTGGTTCCGGCGAGGGCGGCGTCGGGGTCGCCGGCGGCGACCAGCACGGTCAGCATCCCGAGCTGGCTGATCGTGCCGTACGCCAGCAGCAGCTTGAGGTCGACCTGCCGCAGCGCGGCCCAGCCGCCGAGCAGCATGGTGCCGGCACCGGCGACGAAGAGCAGGGGGCGCCACGGACCGACGTCGGCGTAAACCGGGGCGAGCAGGGCCACCAGGTAGATCCCGGCCTTGACCATCGCGGCGGCGTGCAGGTAGGCGCTGACCGGCGTCGGCGCGGCCATCGCGGCCGGTAGCCAGAAACTGGCGGGGAAGAGCGCCGACTTGGTGACCACACCGGCGACGATCAGCAGCACTGCCACGACCAGGTAGGCCCCGCCCGACGGCGGGCGGGCCTCGATCTCCGACCAGCGGTACGTGCCGGCGTGCTCGCCGACGAGGATGAAGCCGACCAGCATGGCCAGCCCGCCCAGGGTGGTGACGATCAGCGCCTGGGTGGCGGCGCGACGGCTGGCCGCCTGCTCCGGGTGCTGTCCGATCAGCAGGTACGAGCAGACACTGGTCAGTTCCCAGAAAACGTAGAGCAGCAGCAGGTTGTCGGCGACGACCACGCCGAGCATGGCGCCGACGAAGCAGACGAAGATCGCGACGAACCGCCCGAGGCCGGGCTCGTCCGCGTCGAAGTAGCCGGCGCAGTAGACCAGTACCAGGGCGCCGATCCCGCCGACCAGCACCACCATCAGCCAGGAGAGGGTGGTGACCCGCAGGGCCAGGTCGAGCCCGAGCCCCGGCACCCACGGGTACGTCTCGACGACCGCACCGCCGTCGGTGACCCGGGCGGTGTGTCCGACCGCCCAGCCGAGCGCCGCGGCCGGGGCGAGCGCGAGCGGGTAGCAGGCACGTCGCCCCCAGCACCGGACCAGCACGGGTGCGACGGAGGCCGCCCCGAACTGGAGGGCCAGCAGCACCAGCATCAACACTCCCGGTGGTGTCGGCGCGGATTCCCGGCGGAGATCCCGGACTCACCGCCCCGGCGCCTCACCAAGGATCAGACGACACGGCCGCCGACAAAGACGGCGGTTTGCCGGAATCAACCCCGACACCGACCCGGCCCGCCCCGGTCGGCGCGGGGTCGCGGGACGACACCGCCGGCAGGTGCCGGGCGGAGTGCGATCGTCAGCAGACGGCGCAGGGCGAGTCGACCGGGTGCGGGCCGGCCACGACGCCGTCCGGGGTGCTGTGCACCGCCAGGTCCGGCCGGCCGAGTTGGCGGACCACCTGGTTGATCACCTGTTGGGCGGCGGCGAGTGACCGTCGGGGCAGCACCCGGCCGTGGGCCTCGCGACGCAGCACGAGGGCGTGCACGGCGGCCCGGACCCGGGCCCGGTCGGCGGCGCTGGCGGCGGTGGTGTCGGCGACCAGGTGCCGCAGGGTCACCGCGAGCCGCTCGACGAGTTCGAGGTCGGGCCCGCGCAGCGCGGTCCGCGCCACGGACAGGTACGTCTCCACCCGTCGGGCCAGCACGTCGGTCTCGCCCCCGCCGACCTCCGGTACGGCGGACACCGCCGCGGCCCCCGGTACGGCGGACGTGGCCGGGGCGTCGCCAACCATCGGGATGTCGCGCGGAACGCTGGTCATCCGGGCCCCCTCGGCACGACTCAGGTTTCGGCGAAGTTACTTTAGGTCGCACACCTACCGCAAGCAGTTAAGTGAGACTTAGCCCTCATCTCCGGCGATACCAACGATCAAACAGGTACCGATCCCCCATTCCGCCAGGATCGGGACCATCCGTGCCGCGCCGAATGTCGGACCGACCGGGCAGGATTGGCGGGTGACCGACGTGCTGCAGCCGTTCGGGGCGGCGACCCGGGAGTGGTTCGCCGCCGCGTTCGCCGCGCCCACCGACGCCCAGGCCGGGGCGTGGCGGGCGATCGGCGGTGGGCACAACGCCCTGGTGGTCGCACCGACCGGATCCGGCAAGACCCTGGCCGCCTTCCTCTGGTCGCTGGACCAGTTGGCCCGCCGGCCGGCACCCGACGACCCGCGACAGCGCTGTCGGGTGCTCTACGTCAGCCCGCTCAAGGCGCTCGCCGTCGACGTCGAACGCAACCTCCGCGCTCCGTTGACCGGGATCCGGCACGCCGCGTCCCGGCTCGGTCTGCCGCCACCCGAGATCACCGTCGGGATGCGGACCGGCGACACCCCGGCCGACGAGCGCCGGGCGTTCGCCCGTACCCCGCCGGACATCCTGATCACCACTCCGGAGTCGCTCTTCCTGCTGCTCACCTCGGCCGCCCGGGACTCGCTGCGCGGTGTCGAGACGGTGATCGTCGACGAGGTGCACGCGGTGGCCGGCACCAAGCGCGGCGCCCACCTGGCGCTCTCCCTGGAGCGGCTGGACGCGCTGCTGCCCGCCCCGGCGCAGCGGATCGGGCTGAGCGCCACCGTCCGGCCGATCGAGACCACCGCCCGGTTCCTCGGCGGCGCCCGCCCGGTGACCGTGGTGCAGCCGGCCACCGCGAAGACCATCGAGGTCAGCGTCGAGGTGCCGGTCGAGGACATGACCCGGCTCGACGAGCAGCCGGAGCCGGACGACGACGGGCTCGGCGTACCCCGCCGGGCGTCGATCTGGCCGGCCGTCGAGGAACGGGTGTACGCGCTGGTCCGGGCCCACCGTTCGACAATCGTCTTCACCAACTCGCGGCGCAGCGCCGAACGGCTCTGCGCCCGGCTCAACGAGCTGGCGGCGGAGGAGTCCGAGGGGGCCCGGCCGTTGCCCCCGGACCGGCTGCCGGCGGAGATCATGGCGCAGTCCGGGGCGGCGGCCGGCGCACCGCCGGTGATCGCCCGGGCCCACCACGGCAGCGTCTCCCGGGAGGAACGCCAGCACATCGAGGAGGCGCTCAAGTCCGGTCAGCTGCCGGCCGTGGTCGCCACCTCCAGCCTGGAGCTCGGCATCGACATGGGCGCGGTCGACCTGGTCGTGCAGATCGAGGCGCCGCCGAGCGTCGCGGCCGGGCTGCAGCGGGTCGGCCGGGCCGGGCACCAGGTCGGCGCGGTCTCCCGGGGGGTGGTCTTCCCGAAGCACCGGGGCGACCTGCTCAGCTGTGCGGTGGTCGCGGAACGGATGACCGACGGCACGATCGAGGAGCTGCACTATCCGCGCAACCCGCTGGACGTGCTCGCCCAGCAGGTGGTCGCGATGGTCGCGCTCGACGAGTGGCGGCTCGGCGACCTGGCGGCCCTGGTCCGTCGGGCGGCGCCCTTCGCCGAGCTGCCCGACTCGGCCTTGCACGCCGTACTCGACATGCTCTCCGGGCGCTATCCGTCGACCGCCTTCGCCGAGCTGCGGCCCCGGCTGGTCTGGGACCGGGCGGCCGACGTGCTCACCGGCCGGCCGGGCGCGCAGCGGCTCGCGGTGACCAGCGGCGGCACCATTCCGGACCGGGGACTCTTCGGCGTCTTCCTGGCCGGTGCCCAGCGTGCCGCTCGGGTCGGCGAACTCGACGAGGAGATGGTCTACGAGTCCCGGGTCGGCGACGTCTTCCTGCTCGGCTCGTCGTCGTGGCGGATCGAGGACATCACCCCGGACCGGGTGCTGGTCTCCCCCGCCCCCGGGCAGGCGGCCCGGATGCCGTTCTGGAAGGGTGACCAGCTCGGCCGCCCGGTGGAACTGGGCCGGGCGATCGGTGCCCGGCTGCGCGGGCTGGTCCGGGCCGGCGACGACGAGACGGCCCGGGCCGGGCTGCGCGCCGGTGGGCTGGACGACTGGGCGGCCGGCAACCTGGTGGCGTACCTGCGTGAGCAGCAGGCGGCGACCCGGTCGGTGCCGGACGACCGGACGGTGCTGGTCGAACGCTTCCGCGACGAGCTCGGCGACTGGCGGCTGACCGTGCACTGCGTGCTCGGGGCACGGGTCAACGGCCCGTGGGCGCTGGCCATCGGCCGCCGGCTCGCGCAGCGGTACGGCGTCGACGCCCAGGTGGTCCCCTCCGACGACGGCATCGTGATCCGGTTGCCGGACACCGCCGAGGATCCGCCCGGCGCCGACCTGGTCGCCTTCGACCCGGAGGAGATCGCCGGGCTGGTCGAGGAGTCGGTAGGCGCCTCGGCGCTGTTCGCCGCCCGGTTCCGGGAGTGTGCCGCCCGGGCGCTGCTGCTACCCCGCCGCGACCCGCGCCGCCGCCAGCCGCTCTGGCAGCAGCGGCAGCGCGCCGCCCAACTGCTCGACGTGGCCCGCGAGTACGCCGACTTCCCGATCACCCTGGAGGCGGCCCGGGAGTGCCTGCAGGACGTCTTCGACCTGCCCGGCCTGGTGGCCCTGATGCGGGAGGTGGCCGCCCGCAGGGTCCGGCTGGTCGAGGTGGAGACGCCCCGGCCGTCGCCGTTCGCCCGGTCGCTGCTCTTCGGTTACGTCGGCGCCTTCCTCTACGAGGGCGACGCCCCGCTGGCCGAACGCCGGGCCGCCGCGCTGGCCCTGGACTCGGCCCTGCTCGGCGAGCTGCTCGGCCGGGTCGACCTGCGGGAGCTGCTGGACCCGGGCGTGGTCGCCGAGACCGAACGACAGCTGCGCTGGCTGACCGAGCAGCGCCGCCCCCGCGACGCCGAGGACGTGGTCGAGCTGCTCCGGCTGCTCGGTGACCTCTCCGACGAGGAGTTGACCGGACGCGGGGTCGCGCCGGACTGGCTGACCGGGTTGGCCGGGGCGCGGCGGATCCTGCGGGTCCGGGTCGCCGGCGAGGAGCGCTGGATCGGGGTCGAGGACGCCGGCCGGTACGCCGACGCGCTCGGCGTGGCGCTGCCGGTCGGGGTCGCGCAGGCGTACCTGGAACCGGTGGCCGACCCGCTCGGAGATCTGGTCGCCCGGTACGCCCGCACGCACGGCCCGTTCGCGGCGGCGACCTGCGCGGCCCGGTTCGGGCTCGGGGTTTTTGTGGTCGAACAGACGCTGCGCCGCCTCGGCGCCGACGGACGGGTGGTCTCCGGGGAGTTCTCGCCGACCGGCACCGGCACCGAGTGGTGCGACGCGGAGGTGCTGCGGCTGCTGCGCCGCCGCTCGCTCGCCGCGCTGCGCCGGGAGATCGAGCCGGTGCCGGCCCGGGTGCTGGCCGGCTTCCTGCCCCGCTGGCAGCAGGTCGGCGCGGCGGCCCGGGGGGTGGAGGCGGTCGCCGCCGTGCTGGAGCAGCTGCAGGGGGTCGCGGTGCCGGCCTCGGCGCTGGAGAGCCTGGTCCTGCCGGCCCGGGTCGCCGACTACTCCCCCGCCCACCTCGACGAACTCTGCGCCAGTGGTGAGGTGGTCTGGGCCGGCGCCGGGGCGATCGGCCGGGGGGACGGCTGGCTGACCCTGGCGTACGCCGACACCGCACCGCTGCTGCTGCCCCCGCCCGACGAGGCGCTGACCCTGACCCCGCTGCACGAGGCGGTGCTGGCAGCGCTCGCCGACGGGCAGGCGCTGTTCTTCCGGTCGCTGGCCGACCGGGTCGGCACCGCGCTGCCCGAGTCGGGGCTGGTCGGGGACGAGGCACTGGTCGGCGCGGTCTGGGACCTGGTCTGGGCCGGCTGGCTGACCAACGACACCCTGGCGCCGCTGCGGGCGCTGCTCGGCGGCGGGGGTGCGCACCGGGTCCGGGCCGGTGCGCCCCGGACCCGCTTCCGGCGCCCGGGGCGGCCGACGATGCCGACCCGGACCGGGCCGCCGACGATGGCCGGACGCTGGTCGCGGCTGCCCGACCGGGACACCGACCCGACCCGGCGGGCCGCCGCCCTCGCCGACGTGCTGCTGGAACGGCACGGGGTGGTGACCCGGGGGGCGGTGGTCGCCGAGGGCGTCCCGGGCGGGTTCGCCGCCGTCTATCCGGTGCTGGCCGCGCTGGAGGAACGCGGCGCGGCCCGGCGCGGCTATTTTGTCGAGGGGCTCGGCGCCGCGCAGTTCGCGGTCCCGGGTGCGGTGGACCGGCTGCGGGCGCTGGCCGAGCCGGAGGAGTCGGTACGCCGGTCCGGGGTGCTGGCCCGGGTGCTGGCCGCCACCGACCCGGCCAACCCGTACGGCGCCGCGCTGCCCTGGCCACCCCGGGTCGTCGACTCCGGGGACGGGACCGTCGAGCCGGGCGGCTCCGCGACCGGGCACCGGGCCGGGCGGAAGGCGGGTGCCCTGGTCGTGCTGGTCGGCGGCGAGCTCGTGCTGTACGTCGAACGGGGCGGCCGTACCCTGCTCTCCTTTGTGGACGACGCGGAGGCGCTGGCCGCCGCGGCCCGGGCGCTCGCCTCGGCGGTCGGCTCCGGCGCGCTCGGCGTACTCGCGGTGGAACGGGCCGACGGCGGTTCCGTGCACGCCTCCCCGCTGCGGGACGCGCTCACCGCCGCCGGTTTCCGGACCACCCCGCGCGGTCTGCGACTACGGGGTTGAGCCGCACCGGGCAGCTGGTGACGCCGCCCCGGCAGCCGGTAATCGGCTTGCGACCGCCGATAGCCTGACCTCAGCATGATCGACAATTCGTCAACGGGTCGGGTGCGGACAGTGGCACGACAGCGGGTCGGGCGGGGCGGACCGGGCGGCACACCCGCCCCGTACCGTGGCCCGGGATGGTTGCGGTCCCCGACGCTCGGGGTCGACGTCGGCGGGGTGATCGTCGCACTCTCCGGTCGGGACGAGGACACCTCGTTCTTCGGCAGTCGACCCCTGGAGACCCCGGCCACGGCGGGGGTCTTCGAGGCGCTCGCCGCGCTGACCACCGGACTCTTCGCCGGACGGGTGCACGTCGTCTCCAAGGCCGGCCCGAAGGTCGCCGCCAACACCCGCGCCTGGCTGGAGCACCACGACTTCGCCGACCGCACCGGCATCCCCACCGACAACCTGCACTTCGTACGGGAACGGCGGGACAAGGCGCCGGTCTGTCAGCGCCTCGGGGTCACCCACTTCGTGGACGACCGTCTCGACGTGCTGGCGCATCTGGAGACGGTGCCGCACCGCTACCTGTTCCGGGGTGGGACCGGCGAGCAGCTGGCCGATCCGGCACTGCCCGACTGGGCCACCCCGGTCGACAGTTGGGCGGAGGTGGTCACCCTGATCCGGGAATCGCTCGCCCCACCCTCCTGACCGACGGTCGCCGGCGGCGCGCGTTCAGCCCTGGTGACGGCCCCACTGTCCACGGTGGATGACCGCTTCGGCGCCACGTCGACGTCCGGCGACCGTCGGGTTCTGCGGAGGCAGGTCGTCGGCGCGGTAGCCGACACAGATGCCGCCGATCGGGGCGTACTCGTCGGGGATCCCGAACTCGGCCTTGAACGCGGCCGTGTGCGCGGGCACCTCCACCTCGGGGTCGAAGTCGTCACCGGCCATCGGCATGATGCCGAAGAAGCAGGCACCCAGACCCTCGTCGACGGCGGTCAGCAGCATCATCAGCGAGGCCATCCCGGTGTCGACGTACCAGTACGGCGCCGGCCACCGGGCCTCGGCCCGGTCCGTCCAGCCCTTGTCGGCCTGGGCGTACCGGGCCAGGTACGCGGCCTTGTGCGCCAACGGCACCACGACCAGCGGCGCGTCCTGCATGCTCGGCGTCTGCGCGACCCGGGTCGGGACGAACGGCCAGAACCGGGCCCGGTCGGCCGGGTCGGTGAGCGCGAGGAAGGCCCAGCCCTGGGAGAAACCCGCCGACGGCGCACGCAACGCGCTGGCCAGGATCTTCTCGACGACCTCGGGACTCAGCGGGCGGTCGGAGTAGTGCCGCACCATCCGGCGTCGGCGGATCACCTCAGCGAACTCCATGTCGCCATCCTGCCAGGCGGGCCGGAGGCCGGCTCAGACGAGCGACGGCCGGTCCGGGTCCAGCAGTTCGCTGACCCTGCCCCGGTCGAGCGCGGCGACGAGTGCGTTCGTACCCGCAGTGACCTTGAGCCTGACCTCGGCCGGATGCAGCGGCACCAGGGCGAGCAGGTTGATCTCCGTACCGTCCGGCACGGTGATGGTGCGGGCCTCCGGCGGCACGTTCAGCATCGGCGTGACGACCACGCCGGCGAACGGCGTACCGTCCGCGTACGGCTCCGCCGGATCCCCGTTCGGTACGGAGTGCCACTCGCCGATCCAGGTCCCGTACTCGTGGGGCAGCCGGGCCACCTGCTTCAACACCCGCACCGGCCACCCGGTCGCGTCGTCGCGCAGCGCCTCCTGGGTCAGCGGCCAGTCCGCTGGCAGGCAGAGCACCAACTCGGCGTACGGGCTGATTCCGCTCCCCTCGGGCACGGTCATCGGCCGTTCGCTCATCCCCGACGTGACCAGGGTCTGGTACGGACGCTCGGCGGTGGGACCGATGACGTACACGTGCACCCCGACCAGGTGCGAGGCGAGCTCGTGCCAGACGAACGACACCGGTCCGAAGTGGGTGGTGAGGTGCGCGTCGATCGCCTCGGCCACCTGCGGCCGCTGACCCGCCGCCGCCACGAATCCGTCGTACCGCGGCTGGTGCCGCACGATTCCCGTACCTGTTGGGTCGCCCATGACCTGGCAGCCTAGACGACCGGTGGTCTGCGGCACGGGCGGTGGACAGGTTGACGGACGCCCGCTCGGGTCGGTCGTCGACGGGTACCCGGCCCGGCCGGTGACGCGCCCCGACGGGATGTTCGCGGCCCCGGACGACACTGCCGTTTGGGCTGGCGGCCAGGCTGGTCGATATGGCTGCGGACAACAGCGACCCTGCCACACGATCGTGGTAGCCGGTGCGGGTTCGTTGGTGACGAGGAATCGGAGAGGCCATGCCATTCGTGACAGTAGGGAACGAAAACTCCGCCCCGATCGACCTGTACTACGAGGACCACGGATCGGGCCAACCAATAGTCCTGATCCACGGTTTCCCGTACGGAGGTTCGTCCTGGGAGAAGCAACTCGGGCCACTGCTGTCCGCGGGATACCGGGTGATCACCTACGACCGGCGGGGCTTCGCCAACTCGAGCCAACCTGCCATGGGGTACGACTACGACACGTTCGCCGCCGATCTGGACATCCTGATGAGCGAGTTGGAACTGAACGACGCGATCCTGGTGGGTCACTCGATGGGCACCGGAGAGGTGGTCCACTACCTGGGCAAGTACGGGTCGGAGCGGGTGAGCCGGGCGATCGTGCTGAGCCCGCTCGCCCCGTTCCTGTTGAAGACCTCGGACAATCCGGAGGGGGTGGAGCAGAGCCTGTTCGACGGTTTCAAGAAGGCCGTGGTGGAGGACAGGTTCGCCTATCTGACCAGCTTCGTGACGGCCTTCTTCAGTTACGACGAGAACAAGGGCAAGCGGGTCAGCGAGGAGGCGTTCCGGGCACACTGGAACGTCGGCGCGCGGGCTTCCGGAATCGCCACGTTGCAGAGCATCGACGCCTGGCTGACGGATTTCCGGCCGGACCTGCCGCGGATCGACGTACCGCTGCTGATCGTCCAGGGTGACAAGGATGCCGTTCTGCCGTTCCCGGTGACCGGGCAGCGGTTGGCACCGATGGTGCCGGGCAGCAAACTCATCACCCTGAAGGGCGCGCCGCACGGGATCCCGTGGACCCACGCCGACGAGGTCAACAAGGCGATCCTGGAGTTCATCGGGGCGAAGACCCCGGCGACGTCCGGCAAGCGCTGAGCGCGACGAGCGGTCCCGGCCCTGGACAGTCGGGGCCGGGACCGGGACGCGTGGGCCAGCCCGGGCCCGGACACCGGGTGTCGGGCCGTCCCCCGTGACCCACCGGCACGTGACCCGCCTCGGAGGTTAGGCTAACCTAACGAAAGCTCGCGTGCCGGGGTGCCGGCGTCGGCGGGTACGAGTCGTCGCGCCCCGAAAGGCAGGCCGAGCCTGATGACCGAGGTCTCCACCATCACTCCCACGGTCGCCGCGTGGCGGCTCTTCCACACCGAGGTCGCCCGGCTGCGCCGGCTGAGCCCGTCCTTCCTCCGGGTGACCCTGACCGGAGCCGACCTGGACACCTTCGCCGACCCCGGCTACGACCAGCGGATCAAACTCGTCTTCCCGGTCCCGGTGCACGGCTTCACCCACCTGCCGGACGGCCCGGACTGGTACGCACGCTGGCGGGCACTCCCCACCGCTCTGCGTAACCCGTTCCGGACGTACACCACCCGGGCCGTCCGGCGGCACCTGCGGGAGGTGGACGTCGACATCGTGCTGCACGACGACGGCGGATCGTACGGCCCGCACGGCCCGGCGGCCCGCTGGGCGCTCGCCGCCCGCCCCGGCGACCGGGTCGTGGTCATGGGTCCGGAGCACCGCTACCCCGGCGACCACGGGGGTCGGGAGTTCCAACCGACCCTGACCGGACGCACCCTGCTGCTCGCCGGGGACGAGACGGCGGTGCCGGCGATCGCCGCGATCCTCGAACGGCTCCCGGCCGGCAGCCGGGGCGAGGCGCTGCTGGAGGTGCCGCTCCCGGAGGACCTCCTGGACCTGTCGGCCCCGCCGGGACTCACCGTCACCTGGCTGCCCCGCTCCGGCGCACCGCACGGCAGCCGGCTGATCCCGGCGGTCCGCGCGGCGGCCGAACGGCTGATCCCGACGTCGCCCGGGGCGACGGCCGGCGACGGCGCCACGCCGGACGACAGCGGGGTCGTCGACCCGGACGACGAACTGTGGGAGGTGCCGGTCGGGCTCTCCGGCGGCGGGCACTACGCCTGGCTGGCCGGCGAGTCCGGCGTGATCCGGGCCCTGCGCCGGCACCTGGTGACCGAACGCGGCCTGGACCGCGAGGCGGTGGCCTTCATGGGCTACTGGCGACTCGGCCGCGCCGACGACGCCGCCTGAGACCGGATCGACGTCCGCTCAGAGCCGGGGCGCCACCTCGGCGGCGATCAGGTCGAGGTGGTCCAGGTCGGCCAGGTCCAGCACCTGGAGGAAGAGGCGTTCCGCACCGTGCCGGGCGTACTCCTGGATCTGCTCGACCACCTGGTCCGGCGTACCGGCCACACCGGGACCGGCCCGCAGTTCGTCCGGATCCCGGCCGATCGCCTCGGCGCGCCGGCGTACCTCGGCGTCGGAGCGACCACAGACCACCGTGACGGCGGCGGAGAGCACCAGCGGCGCGCGGCCGGCCGCCGCCCGGCCGACCTGCTCGCTCGCCCGGGCCGCCGCCGCGTAGCTGCGGCCCACACTCTCCGCCGGCTCGAACGGCACGTTGAACTCGTCGGCGAACCGGGCGGCCAACATCGGGGTACGCCGTGGCCCCTTGCCCCCGATGATCACCGGCGGCGTCGGCGACTGCACCGGCTTCGGCAGCGCCGGCGAGTCGGTCAGCTGGTAGTACTTGCCCTGGTAGTCGAAGGTCCCGCCGAGCGGGGTACGCCACAGTCCGGTGACCACCTCGAGCTGCTCGGTCAGCCGGTCGAACCGCTCGCCGAACGGCGGGAACGGGATGCCGTACGCCCGGTGCTCCGGCTCGTGCCAGCCGGTGCCGAGGCCCAACTCGACCCGGCCGCCGCTCATCGCGTCGACCTGGGCGACGCTGATCGCCAGCAGGGCCGGGAGCCGGAACGTCGCCGAGGTGACCAGGGTGCCGAGCCGGATCCGGGAGGTCTGCACGGCCAACGCGGCCAGGGTCAGCCACGCGTCGGTCGGCCCCGGCAGCCCGTCCCCGCCCATGGCCAGGTAGTGGTCGGAGCGGAAGAAGCCGTCGAAGCCGCACTCCTCGGTGTGCCGGGCGATCCGGAGCAGGTCGTCGTACGACGCCCCCTGCTGGGGTTCGGTGAAGATACAGAGCCGCATACTGCTACCTAACCAGGGACGTCGGGAAGGGGCGGACGGGTGCCCGGGATCGTGGTACGTCCGGCGGCGCCACCGGACCGGAACGCGGTCGACGCGCTGCACGAACGGGAGTGGAGCGGGCCGTACGTGATCGCCCACGACGTCCGGTACGACCTGCGTGAGCTGCCCACCCTGGTCGCCGTCGACGCGGCCGGGGCGCTCCTCGGCACGCTCGTCTGGCGCCTCGACGAACGCGGTCTGGAGGTGGTGAGCGTGGTCGCCGACAAGCCTGGCGGCGGGGTCGGTACGAGGCTGCTCGCGGCCGCCGCCGACACGGCCCGCCAACACGGCGCGGACCGGCTGTGGCTGATCACCTCCAACGACAACCTGCGGGCACTGCGCTTCTACCAGCGACGTGGGCTGCGCATCGTCGCCGTCGACCCGGGGGCGGTGGACCGGGCCCGGCTGGTCAAGCCGACCATCCCGACCGTCGGCGAGGACGGCATCCCGCTGCACGACGAACTGGTGCTCGAACAGCGCCTGGCCGGCCCGGCCTGAGCCGCCCGCAGCGCCGCCGTCCGACCGCCCCAAGTCGGCGTCCCCGTCCGACCGGCCGGGTCGGCGTCCCGTCCCCGTCCAACGGCCGGGCCGGTCGGCGTCGGGCGATGCCATGACCGTGGTCGGCTCGTTGGCACGGTGAGGTCATCGGGTGGGAGGCCAGGTGCGCATTCGACGACACCAGCCGTGCCGGGGCGGGCGGTGCACGGATGGGTGAGGAGGCCGGTCGGTTGCTCCGCAGCCCGACCACGCCCCAACGGGCCACCTTTCTCGAACTCTTCCTCGATCTGGTCTTCGTCTTCGCACTCACCCGGATCTCGGCCCGGTTGATCGAGGACCTCACCGGTGACGGCGCACTCGCCGGCGTCGGCCAGTCCCTCCTGCTGTTCCTGGCCCTGTGGGTGGTCTGGGTACGGACGGTCTGGTCGACCAGTTGGCTGGAGCCGGAGACCCGGGTGATCCAGTCCGTCGTCGTGGTGACGGCGATCGGCGCCATGGTGATGGCCGTCTCGGTGCCCGACGGCTTCGGCGAGCGCGCCGGTCTCTTCGCCATCACGCTCGTGACCCTCCAGATCGGTCGGATCGTGTACTTCCAGATCGTCGGCCACGGCGGGCCGGACCCTCAGCAGGCCGTACGGAATCTGTTCTGGCTCGGCCTGGCCGCGCCGCTCTGGATCGTCGGCGGGCTGGTCGAACAGGGTACGGTCCGTGGCGCACTCTGGACGGTCGCGATAGTCGTCGACTGCGCCGGACTGCTCCTCGGGTGGCCGACCCCCGGACTCGGCGCGCATCGGGTCCGTATCGCCGCGACGGCGGCTGAACACCTGACCGAGCGGTACCAGCAGTTTCTTCTCATCTCGCTCGGCGAGGCGATCTTCGTCGTCGGGCTGGCCCTCAGCGGCAGCGCGTTCCACGCCGCGCAGACGGCCGGGTTCGCACTGGGGTTGACGAGCACCATCCTGCTCTGGCGGATCTACTTCCATCGGGCGGGCCGCCTGCTGGGCCCGGCGATCAGCCGATCCACCGACACCCCGCGCCTCGCCACCGAGGTGGCGTTCACCCACCTGGTCATGATCGCGGGAATCGTGCTGACCGGCGCCGGCTTCGAGTTGATCATCACGGCGCCGCTCGCAGGCTTTCGGGCGACCGGGCTCGTCGCCATCCTCGGCGGTCCCGCGCTCTTCCTCACCGGACGGCTGGCCGTCGAGTTCCAGATCTTCTCTTCAGTCGGGTTTCCCAGTCCCACACGGTCGGCATACTGGCCCTCGGTGTGCTGGCGCCGGCGACCCTCCAGATGCCACCGCTCGCCGCCGGCACGGCGGTCGTCCTCGTACTGCTCGGCGTCGCCGCCGCCGACACGCGCTCCCACGGCAGATCGCGGGACGAGCCGACACCGCCGATCTGACGGTGGCGCGCCCCGGTGCCGGGCCTCCCCCGCCCACCGACCCTCGTGGCCGGGCCGGACAGACCGTCGGCCACCGATCCTGGTCCGCCCGGCGAGCGGACCGGGACGCCGTACCCGGTCGTCTAGACGAGTAGTTCCGAAGTCAGGGGTCGATGTCCAGGCATGAGGAGAGGGCATCCAAGATCATGTTGTGACGCAAGACCTGGACACCCTCTTGACCGCACTGTACGTGAAGATCGACGACAGCA